>NZ_JBLUXC010000012.1:0-95407 GCF_048276795.1 Aeromonas sp. PS2Canimalfood6 | reverse complement strand
GTGCTGGAAGGGGTGAACAACAAGATCAAAGTGATAAAGCGTATGGCATATGGATTTAGGGACTCAGAATACTTTTTTCTGAAAATCAAGGCGGCCTTCCCCGGAAAGCCGCGATGAACCAAGAATTTCTGGTGGCCATGACCCAGGACGGGGCCACCTGCTGGCGGCTGGCGGAGCAGCTGAGAAGCCGGATCGCCTACCTGGCCGCCCCCCACATGACCATCAGCATCGGAGTGGCGGAACGCTCGACGCAGGATGACAGCCTGAGCCAGCTCATCCATCGGGCCGACATGGCCATGTATCAGGCGAAACGCCAGGGGCGCAACCAGACCGTACTGGCCCAGTCTCCCAATCTTTCCCCTGAACTGGCCTGCAACGTCGCCTGATGCCCCTCGTGCGGGTGTCAGGGCGTCAGCTCAGTGAGTGACGCCACGTTCACCGGCGCACCGTAATCCACCCCCGGCAGCTCGAAGCCGTTGAGCTGCATGAACTCCTGGCGCAACCCGGCAAAATCCCCCAGGGCGCGGAAGTTCTCCGGCGTCACCTTGGGCCAGAGTGCCGAGACGGCGGCCTGCACCGCTGGCTCAAGCTCGTGGTCATCCATCCGGATCAGCCGGTTGCCATCGGCGACGACCCCTCTGGGCCCGTACATCTTGTCGGCAAACAGCCGCTGCATCTGCTCAATGCAGCCCTCGTGGACACCACGCTCCTTCATCACCCCCATCAACAGGCCCAGATAGACAGGCAGCACCGGAATAAACACGCTCGCCTTGGTCACCAGCGCCTTGCAAACCGACACCCAGGCATGACCGCCAATCCCGGCAAGTTGCAGGTTGACGGTCTCGGCGGTGGCGTGCAGGTGCTCCTTGGCATAGCCGATGGTGCCGTCCCGATAGAGGGGATAGGTGGACTCGGGACCGATATAGGAGTAGGCAACGGTCCGGGCGCCAGGGGCCAGGCAATCCGCCTGCTGCAATGCCTGCATCCAGCGCTGCCAGTCCTCGCCCCCCATCACGGTGACGGTGTCGCGGATCTCCTCCGGGGTGGCTGGCACCAGCGACTGCTGCACCAGCGCATCGTGCTCCAGATCCAGCCCCCAGCCTTGCAGCGGCTGGCCTGTGGTCTTGAGCACCGAGCGTACCTGTGTGCCATCCGGCATCACCCTGACTCCGCTCGCCAGCGAATAGACCACCAGATCCACCTGCCCGAGCTGCTGGCGGATGACGTCGATGGCCTGCTGGCGCATGGTGTCGGAGAAGGCATCCCCGATCAGGTTGACGGCGATGCGACCGGCTTGCTCCGCCGCCTGACGAAACCAGATGTTGTTGTACCAGCCAGCACTGCCGAGCCCCTTGTCGGAGGGACCCCGCTCGAACGAGACGCCCAGGGTATCGGCCCCGGCGCCGAAGGTGAGCGCGATCCGGGACGCCAGCCCGAAACCGGACGATGCCCCCAGCACCAGCACCCGTTTCGGCCCGTTGAACGGCCCCGCCGCCCGCACCTGTTCGATCTGTTGCAGCACGGCGGCGCGACAACCCATGGGGTGGCAATTGCGGGCAACACAACCCTGGATCTGGGGATGAATGATCATGAAGGACTCTCCGGTGCATCGGTGGGACATGAGAAACGGCCATGACAGCGTCACCCGGTTGCAGGTGAGGAGCCCTGGTCGTTTTGCCAAGGGAACTGGCTACAGCATAACCAAGGGGGGCGGGATTACCTTGATGTCGGACGGGATATGGACTGGAAGAGGGCAGAAAAACAAAAGGGAGCGCGAGGCTCCCCAAAGCGGTATTCAGATGCTTTTTGTTGTTTTGTGTTCATTGCGAAGCACGGGCACATCCTATTCCCCCACCTTCCCGAGGGCAATAGCACGCCTGTGACCGGCGTCAAACTCCTGTTCAAAATATGCACTCCCCGGCCACCTGCACCTCTACGCCTTCCGGTTCGGGGTCAGGCAAATCCTGAAACTGTGGCGACGATGCCGTTTTAGTTTCAGCAGACATTGGTATAGTGGACCCAGGATCAGTGAGGAGAACTCCCATGAATGGAACCTATTACAAACACGTACTGGCCGCGATCGACCTGTCGGAAGACAACCGCAAGGTGATCGAGAAGGCGGTCGACCGGGCCCGCTCCAACGGCGCCAAGCTGTCGGTGATCCATGTGGATGTTGACCTCAAGGATCTCTACACCGAGATGATCGACATCGACATCGACAACGTGCAGGACCAGGTGATCGCCGAAGCGAAGGAGAAGCTGGAAGCCTTCCTCGCCTCGGTGGACTACCCCATCGAGAAGAAGCTGGTGATCTGCGGCGATCTGAGCGAGCGGGTCAACCAGGCGGTCAAGGACTACCAGATCGACCTGCTGGTGTGCGGCCATCGCCAGAGCTTCTGGAGCCTGCTCACCTCGAGCGCACGCCAGCTGATGAATACCGTGCCCTGCGACATGCTGGTCGTGCCCTTGCAGAAGTGATCGAACAGGCGTAGTGTGATTTGCCATGAATATGACCTCATTCAATCACAACTACTGGTGGTGCTGCTTCTAAACAGGCGGCACTGCTTTTCTATGTAAAATTTCCAAAAGAAAACACCGTGACCGCCGAGAGGCGGTCATTGTTTTCATCTCTTTGTCGCCTCCCGGCTCACCCAACTGGAGAGAGTGACATGCACAACCCCGTGATCCTGACCGGTGACCGCCCCACCGGCAAACTGCACATCGGCCATTACGTCGGCTCCCTGCGCCAGCGCGTGGCCGCCCAGCACCATTACCGCCAGTTCGTGATGATCGCCGATCTGCAGGCGCTGACCGACAACGGCCACAACCCGGCCAAGGTGACCGACCACGTGCTGGAGGTGATGGCTGACTACCTGGCCGCTGGCCTCGACCCGGCCAAGACCACTTTCTGTCTCCAGAGCGCCCTGCCCGCCCTCGCCGAACTCACGACCTACTACCTCAACCTGGTCAGCGTCGCCCGGCTGGAGCGCAACCCCACCGTCAAGGCCGAAATCCAGCAAAAAGGGTTCGAGCGCAGCCTGCCCGCCGGCTTCCTCGTCTATCCGGTCAGCCAGGCCGCCGACATCACCGCCTTTCGTGCCACTCACGTGCCGGTGGGCGAGGATCAGCTGCCCATGCTGGAGCAGACCAACGAGATAGTGCGCCGCTTCAACACTCTGGTTGGCAAAGAGGTGCTGACCGAGTGCCAGCCCATCCTGAGCGACACCGGCCGCCTGCCCGGCATCGACGGCAAGGCCAAGATGTCCAAGTCCCTTGGCAACACCATCGAACTCGGCATGTCGAGCGACGAGATCAGGCAGGCGGTGTTCGCCATGTATACCGACCCCAATCACCTCAAGGTGAGCGATCCGGGTCAGGTGGAGGGCAATACGGTGTTCGCCTATCTGGATGCCTTCCACCCCGACAAGGCACTGGTGGCCGAGATGAAGGCCCATTACCAGCGCGGTGGTCTGGGGGACATGCGCTGCAAGCAGGTACTCAACGACTGCCTGCAGACCCTGCTCGCTCCGATGCGGGAGCGGCGCGAGGCAGCCATCGCCGACAAGCGCCAGCTGCTGCGCCTGTTGCAGCAGGGCACCGAGCAGGCCCGGGCCCTCACCGACGAGGTGCTGGCCGAGGTGAAGGGTGCGATGGGGCTGGACTACTTCTCCGGATTGGCGTGATCTGCCCCCTGCGGCGCGGGATGGCCGAGCGCATCCGCGCCGTAGCGCTCCTTCGCCAGCCGGTGCAACAACCCCTTGAACCAGCCGATCGCCTCGTCATGGGCACTGAGCGGGTGGCCCGCCATCAGGTAGACGATGGGGATGGCGGGTTCCAGCTGGTGCAGGCGCAACGGATAGTGGCGACAGAAGTGGCGCCCGATCATCTCGGGCACCACCACCAGGTAGCGGCCGGTCGCCATCAGCGGCGGTACCGCCATAAAGCTCGGCAGCCTGACCCCCAGCTCCCGCTCCACCCCGAAACGGGCCAGCCAGAGATCCACCATGGCCTGGCTGTGGCCCCAGCTGGAGGTGTGGATGTGGGGCCGGCTGACCAGTTCTCCCGGCCCCAGCATGTCGGGCAGAGCGCTGCCGAGGGGAGACAAACAGACCAGCGGATTGCTGAACCACTCCTCGCGCCACAACCGGGGCGAGAGATGGTTGGCACCGGCAAACCCGATCACCAGATCCAGTTCCCCCTTCTCCAGCTCCCGCTCGTAGTCGCTGTCCGCCAGCTCGCACACTTCCAGTCGGCAGTGGGGAGCCTGCTGCACCATCCACTCCACCAGCACCGGCACCAGGCCGTGCTCCACCGAGCCCGGGGTGGCGATACGAAAGATCCGCCGCGCACTTGCCGGGTCGAATCCCTTGGCCTGACGCAGCCCCTGCTCCAGCATGGCCAGCGCCTGGCGCACCGGGCTCGCCAGCGCCTTGGCCCGTTCGGTCGGCATCATCTCGCGCCGGCTCATCACGAACAGGGGGTCATCCAGCGCCTGGCGCAAGCGCCCCAACGCATGGCTGACGGTGGACTGGGAGAGGTGCAGCCGTTCGGCGGCACGGGTGACGTTGCGCTCCTGCATCAGCATGTCGAACACGGTGAGCAGGTTGAGGTCTAGGCGGGAGAGGGGCAGTTCCATCGATATTGGCCATAGTTGAATGACGACAATTCATTTTTGGCATAGTAGCAGATTGCATAGAATGCGCAGGCGAATTACATCGGAGATTCAAATGCGTAGCTATCTGTTGTTGCTGGCGATCGGCCTGTTGTGGGGCTCCCAGTTCATTTTCATGCACCAGGCCGTGGCTGAACTGCCCCCCATCATGGTGGCCGCCGGACGCGCCCTGTGCGGCAGCCTGACCCTGGGTCTGCTCTGCCTGTTCATGCGCCTCAAGAGTGAACACACACCCTGGCGAACCTATATGCTGATCGCCCTGCTCGACGCCACCATCCCCTTCATCATGGTGGCCTGGGGACAACAGTACGTGGACAGCGCCATCGCGGCCGTGGTCATGGGTTGTATCCCCTTTGTGACCATTCTGGCGGCTCCCTTGTTTATTTCTGGTGAAAGAATCACCAAGGGCGGCCTCGTCTCCGTGATCATCGGCTTCATCGGCGTGCTGGTACTGTTCTGGCCCAAGCTGACCAGCGGCATGAATGCCGGCCTGCTCGGTGCCATGGCCATCCTGTTCGGTGCCAGCTGCTTCGCCATCGGCCTGCTGATGATCAAGCGCTTCGCCAAGGACCATCCTGTGGTCGTGGCCCGCAACATCCTGATTTCCTCGGCCATCCAGCTGCTGCTGGCCGCACCCTTCGTGGCCGACCTGAGCACCCTCGCCCTGCCGAGCCAGCAGGCCATGGGCGCCGTCGCCATGCTGGGGATCTTCTGTACCGGCCTGGTCTACTTCCTCTACATGGCGCTGATCCAGAAGGCGGGCCCGACCTTCGCCTCCTTCAGCAACTACCTGGTGCCGCTGTTCGGCGTCATGCTGGGAGCCCTGTTCCTCGGCGAGCAGATCCAGTCCACCACGGGCGTGGCGCTGGCCCTGATCCTGGGTTCGGTCGCCCTCAACCAGTGGGCACAGCAGCGCCGCCAACAGCGGGAGGCTGCCCTATGTCAGGCATCCTGACCACCCTCTGCGGCGGTCTGGTACTGATAGCCGGCTGGCAGTATCGCCACCGGCTGGCCGGGGTGCTGGGTCTGCTGATGGTGCTGCTGCCCTGGTTCTTCGACAGCAAGCTGCAAGCCATGCTGAACTATGCACTGAATGCCTGAAGACCCTCTCTGCGTGTGTGACGAGAGTGTATCTCTCCTGTTTTTGGGACCGTTTTAACAAAACCTCCGATTTGTCCCCTCTACCGGCGCCCTGCGCCGGTTTTTTTATCTCTGCGCCTCTGGTCCGTAGCGATAACTCAACCGCTCGTTCTTGCGCGGGCCTGTGATCTGCCAGCCGAGCAGAAAACCGCCCTCGGTCGGCGTCAGCTCGGCGCTGTAGTGATCCTGGCCACACCGATGAGGCTCGGCCGTGACCCAGTGCCCGTCCCCCCGGGGCAACAGCTCGAACAGCATCACCGGCTGCTCGTAGCGCAGGTGGGAGAGCATGATCCCCCGTGCGGTGCGCTGCCACCAGAAGCGGTTGTGCATGGTCAGCTCCCGGCCATGGGGCGTGGTGTAGCGACCCGTCTCGGCATACAGCCACCCCCCATGATGATCGGTCACCACCACGGCCCCCTCCCCACGACCGCACCAGTCGGTGGCGGATCCGGCCCCGTTGCTCGCCTCGAAGGCAAATGCTCCGATCTGTGACAACCCTTCCCATAAACGCTGGATCGCGCCTTCCAACTCGGCCATCATAGCGCCCTCCAAATTGACAACTGACGACAATTCAATCACATGAACTACTTGATAGGGGTTACCCTGCTCTGGTCCTTCTCCTTCAGCCTGATCGGGGTCTACCTTGCCGGTCAGGTGGATGCCTACTTCTCGGTACTGACCCGCATCGTGCTCGCCAGCCTGGTGTTTCTACCCTTCCTGCGCCGTCGCTGGCTGCGCCCCGATCTGGTGGCCAAGCTGATGGCCCTCGGTGCCATCCAGCTCGGCATCATGTATCTCTTCTACTACCACTCCTTCCTGCTCTTGACGGTACCGGAAGTGCTGGTGTTCACCATCTTCACCCCCATCTATGTCACCCTGATCCACGACCTGCTGGAAGGGCGCTTCAAGCCTGTCTATCTGTGGGGGGCCCTGCTGGCGGTGCTGGGGGCGGCCGTCATCCGTTTCGACGGCCTGACCGAAAACTATGTACTGGGATTCCTGGTGGTGCAGGGCGCCAACGTCTGCTTCGCCCTGGGCCAGGTAGGCTACAAGGTGCTGCTGGCCCGGGAGGCTGAGCAGCCGCCCCAGCTGGCGGTGTTCGGCTGCTTCTATCTGGGCGCCCTGGTGATCGCCCTGCCCGCCTGGTGGCTGCTGGGCAAACCTCAATATCCCGCCAGCCCCCTGCAATGGGGCATCCTCTTCTGGCTGGGGGTCGGGGCATCCGGGCTCGGCTACTTCCTGTGGAACAAGGGGGCGACCCTGGTCAGCAGCGGCGTGCTGGCCATCATGAACAACGCCTTGATCCCCGCGGGTCTGCTGGTCAATCTGGTGCTCTGGGGAAAAGATACCGACCTGCTCAGGCTCGGTCTGGGCGCCCTGCTGATGCTGGCTTCTCTCTGGGTCTGCCAGCGTCAGCAGGTCAGTGAGCGCTGACTGAAAACCATTGACGCTGATGGGTCCATCGGCGTCAATGGGTACGCGGACACTGACTGGCCGTCAGCCGACCACGGCGTTGTGTTCCCGCTTCGCCTGACCGTGGCAGGAGGCCAACCGGGCCAGCAGGTGATCGAGCTGCTCGGCACTCTGGCTCTGCACCAGGCCGATGCTCACGGTCACCGGGCGCTGGGGCAGCAGGCTGGCGTCGGCGATCTCGAGACGCAGCCGCTCGGCAATCTCCAGGCCGCTCAACCGATCGGTCTGGGAGAGCATCAGGATGAAGCCGTCTTCGTCCCAACGGGCGAAGGGATCTTCCCGGCGCAGCTCGCGGCGCACGATGCGGGCCAGCTTGGCCAGCATGGCGTCGCAGGCCGCCTCCCCGAACAACTGCAGGATCTTGCTGCGGTGATCCACGCTGAACTGCAGCAGACAGAAACTGCCGCTCTCGCTGGCCAGCCGTTCATCCAGCAACAGCTCGAAGTGGCTGCGGCTCTCGAGGCCGGTGAGGGGATCCGTGTCATGGCGATCCTCCAGGGGCGCCATGGCGGCATCCAGATGGCGAACCACCCCCAGCAGTTGACCCCCTTCGTCGCGACGGACCCGCTCCTCCAGCCGGATGTAATGGCCCTGATGGTGCAGGATGCGGTACTCGAGTCGAAGCCCGTTGCTGCGCCCTTGCTGACAGGCCTCCAGGGCCTCTGCCAGACGGGGAGCATCATCCGGATGTACCCGATCCAGCCAGCCGAGATCCCCCAACTCGCCCCCCTCCAGACCCAGCAGTTGCAGACAGGAAGGGTCCCGCTTCAGACCCTGCCCGGCCGACCAGGTCCAGATCCCGGCCTCCAACATCGCCATGGCCTGTGCCATCAGCGTCACCTCAAGGGGAGTGGTGACCTCAACCCCGGGAGTCTCATACCTTTCCATCACGCGCCTCGAAACCGGATCTGAATATCTGTCCAAGCAATCACACTCAATAAGTAACATTGGTGCTGGCGCCGAGCAACCGCGCCAGCATCGCTGGCCTCGCACCCCTCGCCCCCGGTGGTCCGCCATCAGCGGCCTGCCAGCCTCCAGCTACGAAGTGGAACCCGACGTCACGCCACCTTGCCCTGATAGCCTGCCATCAGGGCTTGCCAGTTCTCCGGCACGAAGTGGAAGCTGGTGTGCAGTTGCGACTCCTTGTTGAAGGAGCGCAGCAACCGCTCCAGGTTGGCCTGCTGCCAGTTGCCGGGGGAGCGGATGGCTCCTTTGTCGAAGTCGATCACCCACACCTTGCCCTCCTTGTCGAGCAGCAGGTTGTGGCTGTTGAGATCCGCATGATAGACCCCTGCATCGTGCAACTGGCGCACCGTTTTGCCTATCTTGTGCCACACCTCACCGGCGATCGGCCCCTGCTTGAGCAGGGCCACCAGATCCTTGGCGCCGCGAATACGCTCGATCAGGATGTCGGCCCGATAGAAGGGCCCCTGCTTGACCATGCGGGCCGCAAAGGGGCGCGGCACCGGCAGCCCCTGTTCACTCAGGGTCGCCAGCAGACGATATTCAGCCATGGCCCGGCTGCTCTCCACCCCTTCAAACCAGAACCGGTCACGCACCAGCTTGCCCACCATGCCGCCACGGTAGTAGTGACGCAGCACCAAGTGACGGGACTCATCCTTCACGAACCAGGTCACCCCGCGGCCGATGGAAGAGCCCACCACCTGGCGATGGGTCTGCCACCAGACAGGATCGAACAAGGCAGGGGAAGGATCGCGGAAGACTCCGTCGGCATACCAGCAGACCTGGTTGTGGGTGGTGTGTGTCAGCATGATGAGAATTCCGGTCGATAGTGGGTGCAGGGCATCCATTCAGAAAGCCGTGCCGGTCGGGCAACCGGCGCAATTTTACAATCCACAGGGGAGTTTGCATAATGCCATCCATCCATTTTGCCATCGTTGCGCCACATCATGCCGCTGTTCCAAACGCCGCCCTCCTCCATCTGCATCCTGCGGCTCTCCGCCATCGGAGATTGCTGCCACGCGCTGGCGCTGGTGCGCGTCATCCAGCGGGAGTGGCCCCAGACCCGCATCACCTGGATCACCGGCAAGATTGAGGCGACCCTGTTCGCCGATCTGCCGGGGGTCGAGGTCATTCCCTTCGACAAGAGCAAGGGGTGGCGCGGCTATCGCGATCTCTGGCAGACCCTCAAGGGGCGCAGGTTCGATGCCCTGCTCCACCTGCAGGCCGCCATGCGCGCCAGCATCGCCACCCTCGGCATCAAGGCCAAGGTCAAACTCGGGTTTGATCGGGAGCGCGCCAGCGACGGTCAGTGGTTGTTCACCAACCATCGGGTCCCCTCACCCGCCTCCCCCCACGTGCTGGACGGCTTTCTCGCCTTCGCCAAAGAGCTCGGGATAAAAGATCTGACCCCGGACTGGCAACTGCCCATCAGCGCCGAGCACCAGACCTGGGCCCGGGAGAAGGTGGGTGGTAAGCCGACCCTGCTCATCTGCGCCGCTGCCAGCAAGGCATTCAAGAATTGGACTGCCGCCGGCTACGCCGCGCTGGCGGATCACGCCGCAGACAAGGGCTTTCAGGTCTATCTGTGCGGCGGACCGGCCAGGCTGGAGCGGGATCTCGCCGCCGAGATCCAGCGCCTCAGCCAGAGCAAGCCGGAAGATTTGGTGGGGCAGACCAGCCTCAAGCAATTGCTGGCGCTGATTGGCGAGGCGAGCCTGGTGCTGGCCCCGGATACCGGCCCGGCCCACATGGCCACCCTGGTGGGGACACCCGTGATCGGCCTCTACGCCCACCACAACCCCGCCCGTACCGGCCCCTATCTGTGCCGGGATTATCTGGTCAGCGTCTATCAGGAACTGATTGAGCAGGAGACCGGCAAGCCGCTGGCCGAGCTCGGCTGGCGCACCCGCCTCAAGGATCCGGACGCCATGGCCAAGATAAGCCGCGAGCGGGTCATCGCCGCCTTCGACCGCCTCTGTACCGACAAGCATCTTCTACCGACCCAGGGCAACTCGGAAATTCCGAGCCCTGGCGCAGGGATAATCTGATGGCCCGGCCCCGGCTCCGTGGGCAGAATGGCCCTCTATGCGGGTAACGCCCGCACAGCAAGCTACGGATATTTTGATCGGCTGGAATATGATTCCGGCCGTTTTTTTATCCGCCCCCATCTGCTAACATTCGCCGCCTTTACATC
Source organism: Aeromonas sp. PS2Canimalfood6 (assembly GCF_048276795.1). Taxonomy (NCBI): domain Bacteria; kingdom Pseudomonadati; phylum Pseudomonadota; class Gammaproteobacteria; order Aeromonadales; family Aeromonadaceae; genus Aeromonas; species Aeromonas sp. PS2Canimalfood6. Next base: position 84,965 of record NZ_JBLUXC010000012.1, on the reverse strand, counting down.
CTCCTGACTCTGATTCCTCCGCGCATTGCGAGCAACCGTCTCCCTTATCGGGCACAAGACGGCGGCCTCTGCTACAACCAAAGCGCGGATCATCGCTTAAAGGTACAGACATGGCGCAACAAGGCACTCTCTATATCATCTCTTCCCCGAGCGGGGCCGGTAAGTCCAGCCTGCTCAATGCCTTGCTGACCCAGCACAACGCCGCCGGCAAGATGCAGCTATCGGTTTCCCACACCACCCGCGCCACCCGTCCCGGTGAAGAGCACGGGGTGCACTACCACTTCGTCAAGGTGGAAGAGTTCAAGGCGCTGATCGAGCGCGGTGACTTTCTGGAGTGGGCAGAAGTCTTCGGCAACTACTACGGCACTTCCCGCGCCGCCATCGAGGCCTGTCTGGCGCAGGGCATCGACGTCTTCCTCGACATCGACTGGCAGGGTGCCCGCCAGATCCGCGAACTGATGCCGACCAAGTCCATCTTCATCCTGCCCCCCAGCCGCGAGGAGCTGGAGCGCCGCCTGATCGGCCGCGGCCAGGACAGCGCCGAGGTGATCAAGGGCCGGATGGAGAAAGCCATTGCCGAAATGGTGCACTATGACGAGTATGACTATGTCATCATCAATGAAGACTTTGAGCTGGCACTGTTCCAGCTCAGGGCCATCATCGAGTGCCAGCGCCTGGAAATGCGTCAGCAACAGCAGGCCCAGCAAAACTTGCTGAAACAGCTACTGGCAGAGTAAGCCAAAAACAAGTAAACTTTTGCGTCATTTTTAAACACCGCTTTTTCAATCACAGAAAGCCCAAACACTGGAGTCCCGCATGGCCCGCGTTACTGTAGAAGATGCTGTAAAACAGGTAGGTAACCGTTTTGACCTGGTGCTGGTCGCCGCGCGCCGCGCTCGTCAAATCGCGGTACAAGGCAAGGATCCCCTGGTCGACGAAGAGAACGACAAGCCGACCGTGATCGCCCTGCGCGAGATCGAACTGGGTCTGGTCAACAACCAGGTGATGGATACTCAGGACCGCTACGAGCAGCAAGAGCAGGAAGCCGCCGAGCTGGCTGCCGTTGCTGCCATCGCAGAAGGTCGCGGCTAAGTCAGTCGCTTCCCATAGTCGGCGCCCGCCCGGGTGCCGGCTGTTCTCCCCATTTACAACCGCTCGAAAACCTCGCAAACTCGAGGGCATACCCTCAATTTCACGGATTGCCGTTTAACCGCTGCGGGGACTGTCTTGTATTTATTTGAAAATCTTAAAGAAATAGCCAGTTCCTACCTGCCACCCGAGCAGGTTGAGAAGCTCAGGCAAGCCTATGTGGTAGCCCGTGATGCTCACCAGGGACAGATGCGTTCCAGTGGTGAACCCTACATCACTCATCCCGTTGCCGTGGCCCGCATCCTGGGCGACATGCGCCTCGATCATGAGACTCTGATGGCTGCCGTGCTGCACGACGTCATCGAAGATACCCCTGTCACCAAGGACGATCTTGCCGAGCAGTTTGGCAACGCCGTCGCCGAGCTGGTCTCCGGTGTCTCCAAGCTCGACAAGCTGAAGTTCCGCGATCGCAAGGAAGCCCAGGTCGAGAACTTCCGCAAGATGATGATGGCCATGACCCAGGACATCCGGGTCATCCTGATCAAGCTGGCCGACCGCACTCACAACATGCGTACCCTCGGCTCCTTGCGACCGGACAAGCGCCGCCGCATCGCCCGGGAAACCCTCGAGATTTTCGCCCCCATCGCCAACCGCCTCGGTATTCACACCATGAAGAACGAGCTGGAAGAGCTCGGTTTCGAGGCGCTCTACCCCATGCGCTCCCGGGTGCTGCGGGAATCGGTACGCCGCGCCCGTGGCAACCGGCGCGAGATCATCGACTCCATCCAGAGCGAGATTGAGGGGCGTCTGCGGGAAGCCGGTATCGATGCCCAGGTAAGCGGACGCGAGAAGAACCTGTTCTCCATCTACAACAAGATGGAGAAGAAAGAACTGCAATTCCACGAAGTGATGGATATCTATGCTTTCAGAGTGAGAGTGAAAGACATAGACACCTGCTACCGGGTGCTTGGGCAGATGCACAGCCTCTACAAGCCGCGCCCCGGTCGCTTCAAGGACTACATCGCCATCCCCAAGACCAACGGCTACCAGTCCCTGCACACGTCCTTGGTGGGGCCCCACGGGGTACCGGTGGAGGTGCAGATCCGCACCGAGTTCATGGACCAGATGGCCGACAAGGGCGTCGCCGCCCACTGGGCCTACAAGCAGGATGGGGACAGCTCGGGCACCACGGCCCAGATCCGCGCCCAGCGCTGGATGCAGAGCCTGCTGGAGCTGCAACAGAGCGCCGGCAGCTCCTTCGAGTTCATCGAGGGGGTCAAGACCGACCTCTTCCCCGACGAGATCTACGTCTTCACACCGGAGGGCCGCATCATGGAGCTGCCCGCCGGCGCCACCCCGGTGGACTTCGCCTACACGGTGCACACCGACATCGGTCATGCCTGCGTCGGTTCGCGGGTCGACCGCCACCCCTATCCGCTGAGCAGCCCGCTGCACTCCGGTCAGACGGTGGAGATCATCACGGCCCCCGGCGCCCGCCCGAACGCGGCCTGGCTCAACTTCGTGGTGACCACCAAGGCGCGCTCCAAGATCCGTCAGTTCCTGAAGAACCTGCGCACCGAAGAGTCTGTGGTGCTGGGTCGTCGCCTGCTCAACCATGCGCTGGGCGCCAAGAACATCGAAGACATCCCGGAAGCCCGCGTCAAGCAGGTGCTGGCCGACACCAAACACGAGAACCTGCAGGGGCTGCTGGCCGACGTGGGCCTTGGCAACGCCATGAGCGTCATGGTGGCCCGCCGCATGCTGGGGGATGAGCTGCCGCCGGAAGAGCAGCCCAAATCCACCAGCAAGAAGATGCCGATCAAGGGGGCCGACGGCATGCTGGTCACCTTCGCCAACTGCTGCCGCCCCATCCCGGGGGACGCCATCATCGCCCACATCAGCCCGGGCAAGGGACTGGTGATCCACCAGGAGTCCTGCCGCAACATCAAGGGCTACAGCCGCGAACCGGACAAATACCTGCCGGTGCAGTGGGAGGTGGACAAGGAGCAAGAGCAGGAATTCCGCACCGGCATCAGCATCGAGATCGTCAACCACCAGGGCGCCCTGGCGGAGCTGGCCAACGTGATTGCCGCCACCGGCGCCAACATCCACGCCATCAGCACCGAGGAGAAAGATGGCCGGGTCTATGTGGTCACCCTGCTCATCACCACCAAGAGCCGGATCCACCTCGCCAACATCATGCGCAAGATCCGGGTCATGCCCAACGTGCTCAGGGTGAGCCGACAGAAAAACTGAACACAGGCGGCGCAAGCCGCCTGCTGCTTTTCAAGAGATACCCAGGGCCCCATGCCGCAGGCCACCAGCCTTGTTGCATACACCGGCCTCACGACATAGAAACCGACATGACTCCTGAACGCTTCAAACGCATTTCCGACATGCTGGCCCAGCGCCAGCTCGACCTGACCGTCTGCATGGAAGAGGTTCATAAACCTCACAACCTGGCCGCCATCGTGCGCACTGCCGATGCCATCGGCATCCACCGGGTGCATGCGGTCTGGCCCAAGAGCTGGATCCACAAGCGCAAGGGCACCGCCCGCGGCAGCCAGAACTGGGTGGACGTGAAGCTGCACCCGGACATCGGCAGTGCCGTGACCGAACTCAAGGCTTCCGGCATGCAGATCCTGGCGACCCACCTCTCCGACAGCTCCGTGGACTTTCGCGCCATCGACTACACCAGACCCACCGCCATCCTGGTGGGCCAGGAGAAGCACGGCATCGGCGAAGAGGCGCTGGCCCTGGCCGATCACCATATCGTCATCCCCATGGTGGGCATGGTGCAGTCCCTCAACGTCTCGGTGGCCGCCGCCGCCATCCTCTACGAGGCCCAGCGCCAGCGCGAGCTGGCCGGCTGCTATCAGCGCGGCTGTCCACTCAGCCTGGAAGAGCAGAACACCATCTTGTTCGAGGGGGGCTATCCCGTCTATGCCCAGCTCTGCAAGGAGAAAGAGATGCCCTACCCCCAGCTCGGTCCGGCCGGCGAGATCATGGCGGACGAACGCTGGTGGCAGCAGATGCAGCTGACCCGCAAGGGCTGGGCCGCCCAGCAATCGGATGATCCTTCGGAAGAGTACACTGATGAAGCTTAACCACCTGCCCCTGCTGGCCCTGACCCTGTTTTCTGCCGGAGCCCTTGCCGTGAGCAATCCTTACCAGCTGACCACTGAAGCCGACGTTCCCGCCCTCTATCAGCAGACCCTGCCCAACTTCTGGCGCCAGCATGCCGTCGAGGGGGAGTTCAAGGGCAAGGACGGGGTCACCCTCCGCTATGCCGCCCTGCGCCAGCCCAAGATCGATCGCGCCATCCTCATCGTCAACGGCCGGGTCGAGAGCTACCTCAAGTATCAGGAGCTGGCCTGGGATCTCTGGCGCCAGGGTTACAGCCTCTACCTCATCGATCATCGCGGCCAGGGAATGTCAGACCGCATGCTGGCCGACAAAGAGAAGGGATATGTCGACCAGTTCGACGACTATGTCGCCGATCTCAAACAGTTTCATGACGAAGTGATCGCCCAGGACCAACCCGCCAAGCTGTTCCTGCTGGCCCACTCCATGGGGGGGGCCATCTCGGCCCGCTATCTGGAACGCTGGCCGAACGACATCCAGGCGGCGGTGCTCTCCTCCCCCATGATGGGCATTAACCTCGGCGGCCTGCCCAAGTGGCTGGCCAAGGGGTTGGCGGCCACCATCGGCACGGTCGGCGGCTGGGTGGGCGAGCCCCCCTACGGCCCGGGTCAGGGACCCTATGAGGATCACGGCTTTGCCGACAACGAGCTGACCCACAGCACGGCGCGTTATCAGGCCTTCCGCCAGATCTACGAGCAGCATCCCCAGGTCAGGCTGGGGGGCGCCACCGCCCACTGGATCCATCAGGCCATCACAGGATCGGACGCGGCCGTAGCCGACGCCGGCGCCATCAAGACGCCGCTGCTGCTGCTGCAGGCCGGCGAGGACAGCGTGGTGGACAACGCCGCCCAGGAGGCCTTCTGCGCCAAGGCCCAATGTGAAGGGAGCAAGCCGCTGCGCATCGAAGGGGCCTGGCACGAGCTCTTCATCGAGGCGGATCCCCAGCGCCAGGCCGCGCTCAATGCAACCCTGGCCTTCTTCGCACGCTACTGACGCGACCAGAAGGGGCTGGTTATTTTTTGGATCCCTAAATAAATGGGGTGACGGCAGACGCTGGGGTACACTCCCCCGGCGTTCAATTGAAGTCGAGGTAATGATGTTCAAGGTAGTTGTGTCCGATCTCGATGGTACCCTGCTCAACGGGCAGCACCAGATCTCCTCCCGCACCCGGGATACCCTGCACCGTCTGGTCGATCAGGGCGTCAAGTTCGTGGTCGCCACCGGCCGTCACCATGTGGATGTACGCAGCATCCGCGATGCACTGGGGCTGGATATCTACCTCATTACCTCCAACGGCGCCGTGGTACACGACAAGCAGGATCAGCTGGTCTACAACCAGGCGCTGCCGAGCACGGTGGCGGCCGAGCTGATCGCCATGGAGCGCGACCCATCCATCCACATCAACGTCTACTACGGCGACGAGTGGCTGGTGGAAGAGGAGCTGCCCTGGTTGCTGAAGTTCCATCACGACTCCGGCTTCAGCTACCGCCTGGCTGATCTCGCCAGCCACCCGAAGGACAGGGTCAACAAGGTGTTCTACATCGGCGACCACGACAAGCTGCTGAAGATAGAGGCGCACCTCAACCAGCAATATGGTGATCGACTCAACGTCACCTTCTCCCTGCCTGACTGCCTCGAGGTGATGCATGCCGGTGTGCACAAGGGTAATGCCGTGCGCGCCGTGCTGGAGCAGCACGGCCTGGAGATGTCACAGGCCGTGGCCTTCGGCGATGGCATGAACGACTTCGAGATGCTGAGCATGGTGGGCCGTGGTGTGGTCATGGGCAACGCCCACGATCGCCTCAAACTGGCCCTGCCAGAGCACGAACAGACCCTCACTTCCGATGAAGATGGCGTTGCCGTCTATCTGGAGAAACTGTTCGCCTCCCAGACCCGCTGATTAGGCATCCCCATCGCGGATCGAAAAAGGGTGGCCCATGTGGCCACCCTTTTTGTTTCTCGCTCTCTTGTCACCACGCCAGTGCCGGGTGCATCAGACGGTTCAACAGCGTGCCGGATGGCGTCCACTCAAAGCTCTGGTTGGCGCCGCCATAGCATTCGGCGAGGCGCAGGGGGACGGCCGGCTTATGACGGCGACCCGCCACATCCAGGCACAGCGACACCTGCCGATTAAACAGACGATCCCCCTGCCACTGCCATTGATGGCTCTCCTCCCGGCACACCTCCATCCCCAGACCATCTTCCCCTCTGGCGACCAGGCAATCCCCGGCCAGTTGCAGGGCGCCGACATCCCAGCTGAATGACTGGTTCGGTTGCTGATCGCAGGGCTGGGTCAGCAGACGGCCCTGCTCGCTCAGGGTCACGCAGAAGCCACCACTGGTTACCAAGGTGGCCTCGAGTTCGGCCTTTGGCTTGGGGGCGGCGCCCATCAGAAGATCTTCCGGTTTCGGCTGCAGGGCGCAACCACCCAGCAGCAGTGCGGCCATGGCCAGCACGGAGAGTTGAAGAGAAGTGATATGGTGATGCATAGGCCTTGTATCTGGTCCGTGCCCGAGCGTCCCCTGTCTCGCGGCTCCGGGCCCAGCATACCGAACTCGTGGCGAACAGGCGCCTGAAGAAGTGTAAAAAGACGTGACAGGAAAAAGCGGAAGAGAAACGCCAAAAAGCAAAAACCCCGCCTGAGCGGGGTTTTCAAATGTGGTCGGTGATAAAGGATTCGAACCTTTGACCCTCTGGTCCCAAACCAGATGCGCTACCGGGCTGCGCTAATCACCGAGGGGTATTCTAAAAACACAAAGATGACCATCTGGTCATCCTCGTCATACAGCAAGTATGGTGCGAAGAGAGGGACTCGAACCCTCACACCCGGGGGGCACTAACACCTGAAGCTAGCGCGTCTACCAATTCCGCCACCTTCGCGTACCTGACAAGCTGTAAAATGGGGTGGCTGATGGGGCTCGAACCCACGACAACCGGAATCACAATCCGGGACTCTACCAACTGAGCTACAGCCACCACAGCTGTTTTCGTTCTTCAACACGCCCGTTTAACCGGCGCACTTTTGATGGTGCGCCCGACAGGATTCGAACCTGTGACCTCTGCCTCCGGAGGGCAGCGCTCTATCCAGCTGAGCTACGGGCGCTACGCTGTCGAACGGGGCGCATTATTGATGATGATGCCGACCTTGTCTACTCTTTTTTTGACATAAAGAATCAAGTGCCTGTTTTTCAATCACTTCCGACCCTTTTCAACTATTTTTGTTTTGTTCAGGCTGGATCCAGCAATTCCCCACTACTTTTTGAATCCCTCACCCCATAGGGTCAGAGATGATGGGCAATGCTTGACTTGCCTTTGCGCCCACCTAGAATGAATGAACGTTCATTCAGTCGTTGACCTCTGATAACCATGGATAAGAAAGAACGCATTTTCGAAGCAGCTCACGAGATCCTCGGCGAGCAGGGCTTCTACGGCCTTTCCATTGCCGTGGTCGCCAAGAAAGCCAAGGTGGCGGCAGGCACCATCTATCGCTATTTCAGCGACAAGGATGACCTGATCCGCCAGCTCTATCAGCACACTATCCTCAAGTGTCATCCCCTGGTCATGGAAGGTGTGCAGATAGAAGAGGTGTCCTATGAGCAGTATCGGCGCCTCTGGCTCAACATCGATGCCATCTTCACCAGCTACCCCAATGCACTCAAGTGCAAATTGCAGTACGAAAGTTCTCAATTGGGGGCTGAATTGGAGCGGGATCCGGTCATAATGGCGACGTGGGCGCCACTTGAGCGCTTCTTTGAGCAAGGACGCCAACAGGGACTCTTCATCGATCTCCCCATTCTGGTGTTGCAAGCATTGAGTCTGGATTGCGTGGCCAACCTGGCACAGCAGCGCCGGGTTCACGATTTCGAATTGACGCAGGAACAGCTGGAGACGGTCATCCGGGCCAGCTGGAATGCCATTTTAAACCCTAATGTTTCCATCACAGGAGCCTGTTCATGAAAAAGTGGATGGCCATCATGTTGCTGATAGCACTCGCCCTGTTTGGCAGTGTCATCGGCTTCAATATGTTCAAGCAGAAGAAGATTGCAGAGTTCATGGCCAATCGGCCCGAGCCCGAGTTCCCGGTCACCGCCATGGTCACCAAGGCGCAGGACTGGGTCCCCACCATTGAAGCCATCGGCTTCATCGAGCCGAACCAGGGGGTCACCCTCTCCAGCGAGCTGTCAGGCACCATCGACAGCATCCGGTTCGAATCGGGGGCACATGTCAAAGCGGATCAACTGCTGCTGAGCCTGGACTCCAGTGTGGAAAAAGCCAATCTGAACTCTTCCCAGGCCAGACTGCCGGCAGCCAGGGCCAAGTTCGAGCGCTACAAGAACCTCTATCAGAAGAACTCCATCTCCCGTGACCAGCTGGATGATGCCGAGGCAAGCTACCGCTCCCTGGAGGCGGACATCGACAGTCTGAAGGCCACCATCGCCCGTCGTGAGGTGCGTGCCCCCTTCAGCGGTGCCGTGGGCCTGCGCAACGTCTTCCTCGGCCAGTATCTGGAACCGGGTACCCAGATTGTGCGCCTGGAAGACACCAGCGTGATGCGCTTGCGCTTCACCGTGCCCCAGACCGACATCTCCAAAATCACCCTGGGACAGACCATCAAGATCAACGTGGATGCCTATCCCCAGACCCAGTTTGACGGCCAAATCACAGCCATCGAGCCCGCTGTCAACTATCAGAGCGGCCTGATCCAGGTGCAGGCAGACATTCCGAACAACGACGGCCAGCTCCGTTCCGGCATGTTCGCCCGCGCCAGCATCATACTGCCCACGGTGAAAGACCAGATAGTGATCCCGCAGTCCGCCATCTCCTTCACCCTCTATGGCGAGAACGTCTATGTCATTCACGAGGCTGACGGCGTGAAACGTGCCAAGCAGGTGGTGGTCAAGGCAGGTGAGCGTCGCGGCAACGATGTCCATGTGCTGTCCGGCATCAAGGCTGGCGATCAAATCGTGCTGTCGGGTCAGGTTCGCCTGAGCAACGATACCAAGGTGCACGTGGTCGAGAACGATGCCCTTGCCGTTCCGGCACAAACCCCGATGCTGTAAGCGCGGAGAGCTGCGATGCGATTTACTGACATATTCATAAAACGGCCTGTGCTGGCGATCTCGCTCAGCTTCCTGATAGCCCTGCTGGGCTTCCAGGCCATCTTCAAGATGCAGGTGCGTGAATACCCCGAGGTGATCAACACCGTCATCACGGTCAACACCAGCTACTATGGCGCCAGTGCGGACCTGATCCAGGGCTTCATCACCCAGCCCCTGGAGCAGGCGGTCGCCCAGGCCGACAACATCGACTTCATGACCTCCTCGAGCCAGCTGGGCAGTTCCACGGTGACGGCGTACATGAAGCTCAACACCGATCCGAACGCCGCGCTGTCCGACATCCTGGCCAAGGTCAACTCGGTGCGTTCCCAGTTGCCCAAAGAGGCGGAAGACCCTTCGGTCACCTCCTCCACCGGCTCCACCACGGCGGTGCTCTACATGGGCTTCACCAGCCCGGAGCTCAACTCCAGCCAGATCACCGACTACCTGGAGCGGGTCATCAAGCCCCAGCTGTTTACCGTGGGCGGGGTCTCCAAGGTGGATCTGTATGGCGGGGTCGAATTCGCCCTGCGGGTGTGGCTGGATCCGGCCAAGATGGCCGCCTTTGACCTGACCTCAAGCGACGTGATGACGGTGCTCAACAGCAACAACTATCAGTCCGCGACCGGCCAGGCCACCGGCTATTTCACCCTGTTCAACGGCAACGCCGAGACCCAGGTCGGCAACATCGAAGAGCTCAAGCGCCTGGTGGTCGCCACCCGCGACAGCAAGGTGATCCGTCTCTCCGACATCGCCAAGGTCTCCCTGGAGAAGAGCCACGACATCTATCGCGCCAGCGCCAATGGCCGCGAAGCCGTGGTTCTGGCCATCAACGCAGCCCCGACAGCCAACCCCATCAACATCGCCCACGATGTGCTGGAGCTGCTGCCGAGCCTGAAGCGCAACATGCCGAGCACCATGCAGGTGAACATCCTGTATGACTCCACCATCGCCATCAACGAATCCATCCACGAGGTCATCAAGACCATACTGGAGGCGGCCGCCATCGTACTGGTGGTGATCACCCTGTTCCTCGGTTCGTTCCGGGCGGTCATCATCCCCATCATCACCATTCCCCTGAGCCTCATCGGCGTGGTGATGATGATGGACATGTTCGGCTTCTCCATAAACCTCATGACCCTGCTGGCGATGGTGCTGGCCATCGGTCTGGTGGTGGATGACGCCATCGTGGTGCTGGAGAACGTCGACCGTCACATCAAGGAAGGGGAAGAGCCGTTCCGGGCCGCCATCATAGGTACCCGGGAGATCGCCGTGCCCGTCATCGCCATGACGGTCACCCTGGCGGCGGTGTATGCGCCCATCGCCCTGATGGGGGGCATCACCGGCTCCCTGTTCAAGGAGTTCGCGCTGACCCTGGCAGGAGCCGTGTTCGTCTCGGGCATCATCGCCCTGACCCTGTCGCCCATGATGTGCGCCAAGATGCTCAGGGCCAACGAGGAGCCCGGCAAGTTCGAGCGTACCGTGCACGATCTGCTGGACCGGATGACGGCCCGCTACGACGCCATGCTCCATGCCGTGATGCAAAAGCGCATCGTGGTCATCCTGTTTGCCGTCATCGTGTTCGCCAGCCTGCCGCTGCTGTTCAAGTTCATTCCGAGCGAGCTGGCCCCGTCCGAGGACAAAGGCGTCATGGCGGTGCTGGGGACGGCCCCTTCCAACGCCAACCTGGACTACATCGAAAACACCATGGCGGACGTGAACAAAGTCCTGGACGACCAGCCGGAGATCGCTTACTCCCAGGTCTTCTCGGGGCTGTTCAACTCCAATCAGGCGTTCGGTATCGCCTCCATGGTGCCCTGGAGCCAGCGTGAAGCGAGCCAGAAAGAGGTGCTGGATCGGGTCGCCGGTCTGGTGAAGGACATCCCCGGGATGGCCATCACCACCTTCCAGTTCCCGGAACTGCCGGGGGCGTCGAGCGGTCTGCCCATCCAGTTCGTTATCACCACCCCGAACAGCTTCGAGAGCCTGTTCCTGATCGCGGGTGAGATGCTGGCGGCAACCCAGGCCAACGGCCAGTTCGTCTATTCGGATCTCGATCTGAACTACGACTCGGCCACCATGAAGATCAGCATCGACAAGGACAAGGCGGGTGCCTACGGCATCACCATGCAGGACATCGGCATCACCATGGGCACCATGATGGCGGACGGTTACGTCAACCGTATCGACCTGGATGGCCGCTCCTACGAGGTGATCCCGCAGGTGGAGCGCAAGTTCCGTCTCAACCCCGAGTCCATCAAGGGCTACTACGTGCGTGCCGCCGACGGCAAGTCGATCCCGCTGGGCAGCCTGATCAAGATTGAAGTGAAGGGAGAGCCCCGTGCCCTGCCCCACTTCAACCAGCTGAACTCCGCCACCATCGGCGCCGTGCCGGCACCGGGCGTGGCCATGGGGGATGCGATCAACTGGTTCAAGGCGACCGCGGAAGAGAAGCTGCCCCAAGGCTATCGTTACGACTTCATGGGGGAAGCCCGCCAGTTCGTGACCGAAGGGAATGCGCTCTACGCCACCTTCGCCCTGGCCCTGGCCATCATCTTCCTGGTGCTGGCGATCCAGTTCGAATCCGTGCGTGACCCGCTGGTCATCATGGTGTCGGTGCCGCTGGCCATCAGTGGCGCGCTGATCGCCCTGGCGTGGGGTATGGCCACCATGAACATCTACTCCCAGGTCGGTCTCATCACGCTCGTTGGTCTGATTACCAAGCACGGTATTCTGATCTGCGAGGTGGCGAAGGAGGAGCAGCTGCTCCATGGTCTGAACCGGATGCAAGCCGTGATGCAAGCTGCCAAGGTCCGTCTGCGCCCCATCCTGATGACCACGGCGGCGATGATCGCAGGCCTTATCCCGCTGCTCTATGCCTCGGGTGCGGGGGCGGCACAGCGCTTCAGCATCGGCATCGTCATCGTAGCGGGTCTGGCCATCGGCACCCTGTTCACCCTGTTCGTGCTGCCGGTCATCTACACCTTCCTGGCATCCGAACACAAGCCGCTGCCGGAATTCGACGAATCCATCCCGGCAAAAGCCAAGGGCGGTCACTGATCCCAGCCCACACAAAAAAGGCCCCGAAAGGGGCCTTATTTTTATCCATTGGATGACACACGACATAAGTCCATGAAGCAGTTAAACTAAACCGCACTCAATCCAGACCGCAAGGACGCCATGTCAGGAATCTTCTCCAAGGCCGTCGGCCTTAACGGACTCTCTTATCGTCTGCTTTCCTACATTCTGATCTGCAGTACGGTGCTGGCACTGCTCATCACCGTGCTTCAGCTCGCCTGGGACTACAACAAGGATGTGACCGTCATCGAGGCCAGCATCGGCCAGATCGAGGCCTCCTTCCTGCAACCCATCTCGGCCAGTCTCTGGAACCTGGATGAAGAGCAGGTGAAGGTGCAGATCGAGGGCATCATGAACCTGCCCAACATGCAGTTCGTCATGGTCAAGGAGATGCTGGGCAATTCGGAAGTGCCCCTGCTCACCCAGGGGGTGGAGCAGCCCCAATACGACATCTCCCGCGAGTTCACCCTGAGCTATCAGGGGGAAGTGGTCGGCAAGCTGTTCGTCGCCGCCTCCCTGGAGCAGGTCTACCAGCGCCTCATCGAGAAATCCGTGCTGATCCTGGTCAGCCAGACCATCAAGACCCTGGTCGTCTCGTTCTGCATCCTGGTCATCATCTACTATCTGGTGATCCGTCATATCAACCGCATCGTCAGCTATGCCCAGAAACTGAGCCTGGATCGCCTCGCGGTAGAGCTGACCCTGGAAGGTCGCCCCCTGCCCCGCAAGTCCCCTGACGAATTCGATACCCTGGCCGCCCCCCTCAACCAGATGCGCACCCGGCTGAACGACGAGTTCACGGCCCGCCATCAGGCCGCCGATCAGCTCCAGCAGGAGCGGGACTTCTCCGCCACCCTGATCAACTCCGCCAACATGGTCATCTGCTGCATGGAGCCGGATCTCAACATCGCCAGCATCAACCCTGCGGCCATCCTGCTGACCGGCTATCACCACCAGGAGCTGTTGCAGCACAACTGGCTGGATCTCTTCGTCAGCAAGGAGCAGCGTGACGAGCTGGCCGCCACCCTGGCCGAGCAGGGCGCTCTGGAGGACAGGGAGATCACCATGCACGACCAGCAGGGCAACGAGCTGGTACTGCAGTGGACCTTCGCTCCCTTCTACGAGGGGCCCAACCTCAAGTACCTGATTGGCTTTGGCTATGACATCACCCCCCTCAAAAAGGTGGAGCGGGAGATCACCCTGTTCAACGAGCAGCTGGAAGGCAAGGTGGCTGAACGCACCCGCAGCCTGAGCGATGCCAACGACCAGCTGGGCAAGGCCTATGACGATCTCAAGCAGGCCCAGCAGACCCTGGTGGAGTCGGAGAAAATGGCCTCCCTCGGTTCCCTGGTTGCCGGCGTGGCCCACGAGATCAACACCCCCATCGGCATCAGCGTGACCGCCTCCTCCTATCTGCAGGAGCGGGTGGCCGACTTCAAGCAGCATATCGAGGCCAAGCAGCTCTCCCGCTCCTACCTCAACGAATTCACCCAGAATCTCGACGAGTCGATGCAACTGCTGCAAGGCAACCTGAGACGCGCCTCCGAGCTCATCGCCAGCTTCAAGCAGGTGGCGGTCGATCAGTCGTCCGAGGCGCGCTACAACTTCAGCCTCGCCGACAACCTGCACCAGGTGGTGGTCTCCCTCGGCTACAAGCTGAAGAAGGCCCAGTGCGAGGTCGACATTCAATGCGATCCCAAGCTGAGCATCTACTCCTTCCCGGGCAGCTTCACCCAGATCTATTCCAACCTGATCCTCAACTCCATCCATCACGGTTTCGATGGCTGGGACAGGCCCAGAAAGATCACCATCCAGGTGGCGCAGCAGGGAGACGAGCTGGTCATCGACTACAGCGACAACGGTCGCGGCATCCCCCCGGAGATATTGCCGCGCATCTTCGATCCCTTCGTCACCTCCAAGCGGGGACAGGGTGGCAGCGGGCTCGGCACTCACATCATCTACAACCTGGTGGTCCAGCTGCTGCGCGGCCGCATCCACTGCGCCAGCGAACCGGGCCAGGGCGCCCAGTTCCACATTCGCTTGCCCATCCAGCAGAACTGAGCACCGGCTCTTGTGGGCCGGCCGCTTTGTCCCCATCATGCTGTGACTGCATTCTTAACGAGCGGAGAACCTCGCAATGGCACAGCATTTTGACTACATCGCCATCGGTGGCGGCAGCGGCGGCATCGCCTCGGCCAACCGGGCAGCCATGTACGGCAAGAAAGTCGCCCTGATCGAAGCCAAAGAGCTGGGTGGCACCTGCGTCAACGTCGGCTGCGTACCGAAGAAGGCCATGTGGTATGCAGGCCAGATCGCCGATGCACTGAAATATGGCGCCGACTACGGCTTCGACACCACGCTCAACCACTTCAGCTGGGCCAGACTGGTCGAATCCCGTCAGGCCTATATCGGGCGCATTCACCAGTCCTACCAGAACGTGCTGGGCAAGAACCAGATCACTGTCATCAAGGGCTTCGCCCGCTTCGTCGACAGCCATACCGTCGAGGTGAACGCTGAGCAGTACAGCGCAGATCACATCCTGATTGCCACCGGCGGCCGCCCCGAGGTCCCGACCATTCCGGGCGCCGAACTGGGTATCGACTCCGACGGTTTCTTCGACCTGCAAAGCCAGCCCAAACGGGTTGCCGTGGTGGGTGCCGGCTATATCGCCGTGGAGATCGCAGGCGTGATGCAGGCACTTGGCTCCGAGACCCATCTGGTGGTGCGCAAGCATGCGCCGCTGCGCAACTTCGACCCCATGATCCACGAGACCCTGGTGGAGATCATGGCGCAGGAAGGGCCCAAGCTGCACACCCACGCCATTCCCAAGGCCGTCATCAAGAACGCCGACGACAGCCTGACCCTGCAACTGGAAGATGGTCGCCACCTCACCGTGGACTGCCTCATCTGGGCCATCGGCCGCGTCCCGGCCACCGACAACCTCAATCTGGCTGCCACCGGCATCACCCTGGACGAGAAGGGCTTCATCCCCACCGACAAGTTCCAGAATACCGCCATCGCCAACCTCTATGCCGTCGGTGACAACACCGGCCGCATCCAGCTCACCCCAGTGGCTGTCGCGGCAGGCCGCCGCCTCTCGGAGCGGCTGTTCAACAACAAGCCGGGCGAGCACCTCAACTACGATCTGGTGCCGACCGTGGTGTTCAGCCACCCGCCCATCGGCACCATCGGCCTGACCGAGCCGGAAGCCGTCGCCGAATACGGTGAAGATCAGGTGAAGGTCTACCGCAGCCAGTTCACCGCCATGTATTCGGCCCTGACCCAGCATCGCCAGCCCACCCGGATGAAACTGGTCTGCGTCGGGCCGGAAGAGAAGGTGGTCGGCCTGCACGGCATCGGCTTCGCCATGGATGAAATCCTGCAAGGCTTCGGCGTCGCCATGAAGATGGGCGCCACCAAGGCGGACTTCGACAACTGCGTTGCCATTCATCCTACCAGTGCGGAAGAGTTTGTGACCATGCGATAAGCGGGGTTGAAGCTGACCTCATCACCATCGGGTCAGCTTCCACCACTTGCTACCAAAACCCGGCTCAGGCCGGGTTTTTTGTGCCTTGCCTGTCCACCAGCCAGCAAAACCCGCCTTCTTTACGCCGATTTTACGCCAGCCAAATCCAGCTTTATGGCGCCTTTACGCCCGTTTTACATACCCTTTCAGCGTCAATGAGACCTATGGGATCGACACGGATATGCATCGATCCCTGACGCTAATTACCTCAACGGAGTCGTTATGAATTGGCTATATCTGCTGCTGGTCCTCGCCCTCGCGGGTTATCTGCTGCGCGCCCTCGCGCGCACTCATGAGTGAGGAACCGGATATGTGGCAAGAGATCATCTATCCCGTCGCGTTCGTGCTGCTGGTGCTGCTGCCGGCGCCTCTGCTTGGCAACTACCTGTATCGGGTATTTGAAGGCAAGAGTCGCTGGCTGGCCCCGCTTGAGCGCGCCACCCTGGCCTGCTGCGGCACGGACGGGCGCGAGCAGGACTGGAAGTCCTACGCCCTCAGCCTGCTGGCCTTCAACGGCGCAGGCTTCGGCCTGCTGTTCCTGATCCTGATGGCGCAGGGGCTATTGCCCCTCAACCCGCAGCAGCTGCCCGGGCTGAACTGGCAACTCGCCTTCAACACCGCGGTCAGCTTCATGACCAACACCAACTGGCAGGCCTACTCCGGCGAAGCCAGCCTCTCCTACTTCAGCCAGATGGTGGGGCTCACCACCCAGAACTTCGTCTCCGCCGCCACCGGCGCCGCCGTCGCCATCGCCCTGTTTCGCGGCATCGCCCGCCAGCAGACCACCCACCTTGGCAACTTCTGGCAGGATCTGGTGCGCTTCTGCCTCTACGTGCTGCTGCCGATGGCGCTGATCCTGGCGCTGCTGCTGGTATGGCAGGGGGTGCCCCAGAGCCTGTCGGCCTACCTGCCGTTCCACGCCCTGGAAGGTCAGGAGCAGCTGCTGCCGCTCGGCCCGGCCGCCTCCCAGATCGCCATCAAGCAGCTCGGCTCCAACGGCGGCGGCTTCTTCGGCATCAACTCGGCCCATCCGTTCGAGAACCCGACCGCCCTCTCCAACTGGCTGGAGATGGTCGCCCTGCTGACGCTGGCCGCCGCCATGGTCTGTACCCTGGGGCGCTACGTGAAGGATCTGGCCCACAGCCGCGCCATCCTCATCGCCATGACCACCATGCTGGTGCTGGGGCTCTGCCTCGCCATCGGCCAGGAGCTGAAGCCGGATCCCGCCCTCGCCCACCTCACCAGCGAAGCCGGCAACTGGGAAGGCAAAGAGAGCCGCTTCGGCCCCGTGCTCTCCAGCATCTGGGAAGTGGCCACCACCGCCGCTTCCAACGGCTCGGTCAACGCCATGCACGACAGCTTCGCCCCCCTCGCCGGCATGGTCGCCATGATCAACATGCTGCTGGGTGAAGTGGTGTTCGGCGGCGTCGGTGCCGGCATCTACGGCATGATGCTGTTCGTGCTGCTGACCGTGTTCCTGTGCGGCCTGATGGTGGGGCGTACCCCCACCTATCTGGGCAAGCGGCTCGGCATCACCGAGATGAAGTGGGTGGTCGCCAGCATGCTGGTGATGCCGGTCGGGGTATTGGTGATCGGCGGCATTACCCTGCTGATGCCGAACTCCGCCACCGTCATCGGTCACGACGGCCCCCACGGTCTGTCACGGCTGATCTATGCCTACGCTTCGGCCGCCGGCAACAACGGCTCCGCCTTCGCCGGCTTTGCCGCCGCCGACAGCTGGCAGTGCATCGCCATCGGGCTGGCCATGCTGCTCGGCCGCTTCGGCTACATCATTCCGGTACTGGCCATCGCCGGCCAGCTGGCCCGCGCACCACGCCAGGAGACGAGCGAAGGGGACTTCCCCGTTAGCGGCCCGCTCTTCATCACCCTGCTGATCGTCACCGTGCTGCTGATGGGGGGTCTCTCCTTCCTGCCGGTGCTGGCGTTGGGCCCGGTGGCGGAACACCTGAGCCTGCTGGGAGGTGCCTTCTGATGCTGCACACCCGATTGATCTGCGTGACCAACTATTCGATGCAGGGAGCTTTCCAATGAGCAAGTCCGCTTCAATGAGCACCGACACCCTCAAGGTGAAGGGCAAGAAACAGAAATCACAGATCCTGCAGGCCATGGTGGAAGCCCTCTATCGCTTCAACCCCAGGGCGCTGTTTGGCAGCCCCATCCTGTTCACCCTCTGGCTGGCGGCCGTGATGGCGACCCTGGAGTCGCTGCTGGGGCAACCGCTCTCCGGCGTCGCTCCTTCGCTGGCCTGGCAACTGACCGCCTGGCTCTGGCTCACCCTCTGGTTTGCCAACTTCGCCGAGACCCTGGCAGAGGGGCGCGGCAAGGCGCGGGCCGACAGCCTGAAGGCCGGCATGAGCCAGCTCAAGGCACGTCGAGTCACCAGCCCGCAGGATGACAAGGGCGAGTGGGTACCGGCCACCAGCCTGCTCAAGGGCGATCTGGTGCTGGTGCGCAGCGGCGAGATGATCCCGGCCGACGGCGAAGTGGTCGCCGGCATCGCCTCGGTCAACGAGGCGGCCATCACCGGCGAATCCGCCCCCGTCATCCGCGAGTCGGGCACCGACCGCAGCGGCGTGACCGGCAACACCACCGTCGTCTCCGACCAGATCTGGGTGCACATCAGCAACAACCCGGGCGAAAGCACGCTGGATCGCATGATTGCCCTGGTGGAAGGAGCCAAGCGGCAGAAGACCCCCAACGAGATGGCGCTGGACGCCCTGCTGGTGGGGCTGACCCTGATCTTCCTGCTGGTAGTGGCCACCCTGCCCTGGTTCCTCGACTACAACGGCACCCAGGTGCCCCGGCTCTATCTGCTGGCGCTGTTCATCACCCTGATCCCGACCACCATCGGCGGTCTGCTCTCCGCCATCGGCATCGCCGGCATGGACCGGCTGGTGAAGCTCAACGTGATCGCCAAGTCGGGCCGGGCGGTGGAAGCCGCCGGCGACGTGCGCACCCTGCTGCTGGACAAGACCGGCACCATCACTTTCGGCAACCGGATGGCGGACGAGCTGATCCCGGCCCCCGGCGTGGACCCCTCCCTGCTGGCCCAAGCCGCCATGCTGGCCTCGCTCGGTGACAACACGCCGGAAGGCAAATCCATCCTGACCCTGGCGGGCAAGAGCCACACCAAGCCGAGCCAGCTGGAGAGCGACATCCTCATCCCCTTCAGCGCCGAGACCCGGCTGAGCGGGCTGGATCGCAACGGCCATCACTATCGCAAGGGGGCGGTGGACGCGGTGCTGCGCTACCTCTCGCTCGATCGCAAGGCGGTGCCCGAGCTCATCCTCAAATCGGTGGACAACATCGCCCGCCAGGGCGGTACCCCGCTGCTGGTCTGCACCCACGAGAAGCTGCTGGGGGTAGTGTTCCTCAAGGACATCATCAAGCCGGGCATCAAGGCCCGCTTCCAGATCTTGCGCCACATGGGGATCCGCACCGTGATGATCACCGGTGACAACCCGCTGACCGCCGCCGCTATCGCCGCCGAGGCCGGGGTGGATGACTTCATCGCCGAGGCGACGCCGGAGAAGAAGCTGGCCTACATCCGTCAGGAGCAGGCCGACGGCCGGCTGGTCGCCATGTGCGGGGACGGCGCCAACGACGCACCGGCGCTGGCCCAGGCCGACGTGGGCCTGGCCATGAACGAGGGGACCCAAGCCGCCAAGGAGGCGGGCAACCTGGTGGATCTCGACTCCAACCCCACCAAGCTGCTTGACGTGGTGCTGGTGGGCAAGCAGCTGCTGGTGACCCGTGGCGCCCTGACCACCTTCTCCATCGCCAACGACGTGGCCAAGTACTTCGCCATCCTGCCGGCCCTGTTCATCGCCGCCTATCCGCAGCTGGGGGTGCTGAACCTGATGCAGCTAGGCAGCCCGGAAAGCGCCATCCTGTCGGCCATCATCTTCAACGCCCTGATCATCGTCGCGCTGGTGCCGCTGGCCCTGCGCGGGGTCAGCCTGCAGGGCTCGGCCGCCAGCCTGCTGCGCCGCAACCTGCTGATCTACGGCGTCGGCGGCCTGATAGTGCCCTTCATAGGCATCAAGCTGATCGACCTGGTCATCACCGGCCTGGGGCTGGTGTAACGGCATCACCGGATGCGGGACAGACCCGCATCCACCCAACGCATTTGGAGCAAGAAAATCATGATAGCAATCAGAACCCTGCTGACCCTGACCCTGCTGCTGGGGGTAGCGTATCCGCTGGCCGTCACCGGGCTGGCCCAGCTGCTCTTCCCCTGGCAGGCCAACGGCAGCCTGCTCACCAACGCCAAACAGCAGGTGGTCGGCAGCGCCCTGCTGGCACAGAAGTTCGAGCGGGCCGACTACTTCCACTCCCGCCCCTCCGCCAGCGACTTCGCCACCATAGGCGGAGGTGCCAGCAACCTGGGGATGAGCTCGCCGCTGCGGGCCGAGTTTGCCGCCGCGGCGGCCAGGGCGCAGCCAGAAGCCAGGGTCCCCGCCCTGCTGACCCGCTCCGCCTCCGGCCTCGATCCCCATCTGCCGATCGATGCAGCCCTGGCTCAGGTAGCGCGGGTCGCCGGGCAACGGGGGCTGGATCCCGTTCAGTTGACGGAGCAGGTCAAGTCGGCGGCACAAGCTGGTATCCTTGGCCCGCAGGTGGTCAACATTCTCCAGTTGAACCTGCAACTCGATCATCAAAAGGGCGCCTGAGGGCGCTCCTTGCCGTTCGGGACAGGCTCCCTTTCGACAACGGGGACAAGCATGAGCAATGAGGTCACGGCCGCGGTTCGGCCGATGCAACGGGAGCACGGGGATGCGTGATGAAGTGAGGGCAGACGCCCTGCTGGCGAGTCTGGAGCAGGAGCACAGGGGCAAGCTGAAGGTGTTTCTCGGCGCGGCCCCCGGCGTCGGTAAGACCTACGCCATGCTGCAGGCGGTGCGGGAGCAGGCCAGAGAGGGTGTCGACATCCTGATCGGGGTGGTGGAGACCCACGGCCGCCAGGAGACCCTGGCCCTGCTCGACAAGCTCGCCATCCTGCCGCGCACACTGCACCTGCACCGCCAGCAGCGGCTGGAGGAGATGGATCTGGACGGCCTGCTGGCGCGTAAGCCCGCCATCGCCGTGGTGGACGAGCTGGCCCACAGCAACGCCCCCGGCAGCCGCCACGAGAAGCGCTGGCAGGATGTAGAGGAGCTGCTGGGCGCCGGCATCGACGTCTACACCACCCTCAACGTGCAGCACCTGGAGAGCCTCAACGATCTGGTGTGGCAGCTGACCGGGGTCAGGGTCAAGGAGACCCTGCCGGATCAGGTGCTGCTGGAGGCCGACAGCCTGGTGCTGATCGACCTCCCCCCCAAGGAGCTGCTCGGCCGCCTCAAGGAGGGCAAGGTCTATGTGCCCCACCAGGCCAAGGCCGCCCTGCAATCCTTCTTCTCCCTCAACAACCTGACCGCCCTGCGGGAGCTGGCGATGCAGACCGCCGCCAGCCACGTGGAGGGGGATCTGCAGTTGCAGTGGCAGGCCGCCGGCAAGACCACACTGCCGCTGCGGGGCAAGCTGATGGTCTGCATCGGGGATGAGCACGGCGCCGCCCTGGTGCGTTACGGCCACCGCTTCGCCCAGCGCAGGCAACTGCCCTGGCTGGTGGTGCACATCGACAGCAAGGGGCAACGCTCCCCCGAGCTGGAGCAGGCGCTGGCCCTCGCCTCCCAACTGGGGGCCAGGGTGCTGACCCTCTCCAGCCCGGCCGTGGCCGATGCCCTGCTGGAAACCGCCGAACAGCAGCAGGTCTCCCAATTGCTGCTCGGCAAATCCCGCAACCCGCCCTGGCGTCGATCCCTGGTACAGCACCTGCTCAAACAGGCGCAGGGATTCGAGATCACGCTGGTGGATACCGAGAAGCGCAAGCCCGGCCTGACTCTACCTACGGCAGGCCCGGGTGAGCTTCGCCAGAGCCTGCTCGCGGTGGCCATCATGGGGGGGACCTCAGCCGTGGTCTGGGCCCTCTCCCACTGGCTGCCCCCCGCCTCCCTGCCCATGCTGTTCGTGCTGGGGGTGCTGGCCACCGCGCTCACCACCAGCCTGGTCCCCGCCATCCTGGCCGCCGTGCTGGGCTTCGTCGGCCACAATCTGCTGTTCACCTTCCCCTACTTCTCCCTGAGCGTGGCCAGCCACAGCGACCTGCTCACCCTGTTCGTGCTGCTCATCGTCGGCATCGCGGCCGGGCGCCTCGCCTCCCGCCAGCGTCAGCAACTGGTCAGTCTGCGCGAGACCCAGCAGCTGGGCAACGCCCTGCTCTCCCTGAGCCAGGGGCTGGCCACCGCCAGCAGCCCGGTGGACGTGCTGAGACAGGGAACCCAGGCCATCGCCCTCGCCCTTGGGCAGCCCGTGTTCGCGCTCGATGGGGATTACCAGTACCGGGCCGGTGACACCCAGACCGGGCCGGGCCAGACAGACAAGGCCGCCATTGACTGGTGCCTGGCCCAGAAACAGAGTGCCGGTGCCCATACCGCCACCCTCAACGCCGCCGAGGCCCAGTATCATCACCTCGGCGATGACCTGGTGCTGGGCATCCGGCTGGCCAGCCCGCTCACCTCCGCCGCCGAGCACCAGCTACAGGCCCTGCTCACCGATATCCGCGCCGCCCTGGCGCGGATCGATCTCAACGAGCGGCTGGCGGACAGCCAGTTGCAGGCGGAGACCGACCGGATGCGCGCGGCCCTGCTCTCCTCGGTCTCCCACGACCTGAAGACGCCGCTGGCCACCATCATGGGGGCTGGCAGCACCCTGCTGGAATACGGGGACCGGATAAGTGCGGAGGACCGCATCGAACTGCTGCACTCGGTGCAGGACGAGGCGCGCCGCCTGCACGGCTATGTGCAAAACCTGCTGGACATGACCCGCATCGGTTCACCGGACTTCCAGTTGAAACGGGACTGGGTCGACCTGGCGGACCTGGTGGAGAGCGCCCGCCGCCGGCTCGACTCCTCCTGGCGCCAGCACAAGCTGCTGGTGCACTTCGATCAGCAGATCCCCCGGCTCTATGTGCACGGCGCCCTGATCGAGCAGGTGCTGGTCAACATCCTCGACAACGCCTCCCGCTACTCACCGGCCGGCACCCCCATCGAGTTCAAGGTGATGCTGGCGGACCCCGACCTCATCATCGACATCATCGATATCGGGGTCGGCATCGCCGAGTCGGATCGGGACAAGATCTTCAACCTCTTCTACACCCAGCCGGTCGGCGACTGCGGCAGCCGCGGCACCGGGCTTGGCCTCGCCATTTCCCGCGCTATGATAGAGGTCCACGGCGGCCGTATCTGGGCATTCGCCGGCCCCAACGGCAACGGCACCTGCATGCGCATCTCCCTGCCGCTGGCCCTCAACGCACCGGCGGCCTGATGGTCGCCGCCCTTTTCAATCAGCAAACGGGAGGCTGAATGGCTCACATACTGGTCATCGACGATGAGGCGGCCATCCGCCGTTTTTTGCGGATCAGCCTGATCGCCGAAGGACATCAGGTGAGCGAGGCGGTCGGCGTCACCGAGGGGATGGCGCAGTATCGCCACCTCAACCCCGACCTGGTGATCCTGGATCTGGGCCTGCCGGACGGTGATGGCATCCAAATCCTGCACGCCATCCGCGAGCATCACGCCAATCCCGTGCTGGTGCTCTCGGCGCGGGACTCGGAGCAGGAGAAGGTGCGGCTGCTGGATGCGGGGGCCAACGACTACATGAGCAAGCCGTTCGGCGTCGGGGAGATGATGGCCCGTATCCGGGTGCTGCTGCGCCAGCGAGTCGGTGCCACCAGCGGCGAGTGTCGACACTTCCCCCATTGTGGCCTGACCCTGGACAGCAGCAGCCACAAGGTGACCCTGCAGGGCGAGGAGATCCCCCTCTCCCGCAAGGAGTTCGCCCTGTTGCAGGCGCTGGTGTGCCACCCCGGCAAGCTGGTGCAACAGACCCAGCTGCTCATCGACATCTGGGGGCCAAGCCACAAAGAGGACACTCACTACCTGCGCATCGTCATCGCCAGCCTGCGCAAGAAGCTGGGAGATAACCCCCAGCAACCCACCCTGATCGAAACTGAAGCCGGCATCGGCTACCGTTTTATCGGCAGCTGATGTTTCACGTGGAACGACGCCAGCCACAGCACAGGGCCAGCAGACCGCAACCCCCGAGCAGCAGACCGAGATCCTGCAAGCTGGCTGCAACCGCCAACCCCAGGCTGAGCAACAGGTAGTAACCGAGCCCGAACAGGGCGCCGGCACTGCCCGCCACCTCCCGGTAGGCCAGCAGCGCCTGGCTCAGCACATTGGGGATAGCCAGCCCGAACGCCACCATCACTCCCGTCATGGGCAGCAGAAACCAGAGCGAAGTCTGACTGGCCCACACCAGCCAACCCGAACCCAACGCCAGCACGGCGGCGAGCCGTATTAACGAGGCAGGCGTCCAGCCACGGCCCAACAGATGCTTGTTGAGCAGGCTGCCCACCAGGGTCGCCAGCGCCAACACGATGCCGGAGTAACCAAATTCCCCCGCACTCAGCCCCAGACTGGCAAACAGAAACGGCGCCAGGCTGTAGTAGCCGAACAGCATGGTGTTGAAAAGCGCCACCAGTGCCGCGCTACGCCACAAGGCTGCATCACGCACCATCCGGCAGGCCAGCGGCCAGAGTGCGACCCTTTGGGTGGTGGCCGAGCGGGTTTCCGGCAGTTGCCAGCAAGCCATCAGCAACAAGCCGATTGCCAGCGCCAGCAGGACGCCGAATACCCCGAGATAACCCAAGCCATCAGCCAGCAGGCCACCGCTCACCAGCCCCAGCACAGGACTCAGGGAGAGCGCGATGCCCATCACCGAAAAGACCCGCGCCAGATCGCTGTACTGATAGCTGTCGCGCAGCATGGTCTGGGTCACCACGGAACCCACGGCGGCACCGAAGGCCGCGATGACCCGGGCCAGCAGCAGGGTTTCAAATTGAGCGGCCAGCAACGCCAGCAGAGTGCCGGCGCCATAGGTCAGCAGCCCCGCCAGCATGGCGGGACGCCGCCCGATGAGATCGCACAGTCGGCCCCAGCAGACCACGCCCGCCGCAAACGCCAGAAAATAGACCGACAGGGTCTGGGACGCCTGCCCCTCGCTCACCCGAAACTCAGTGGCGATATGGGTCAGCACCGGGCTGTAGATGGTCTCCACCATCTGGGGAAACATCATCAATCCGACCACCAGCCAGCGCGGTGGCAACCTGCTGTTCATGACACACCTCCTTCACAAGAGGTCGCCATTCTAGAGAGGGATAACTTGTCCGATTACAATAAGACGGACTATAAACAGCAAGAATCGGACACATGGCCTTTATTCTTCCCGATCACCCCTTTGATCCGGACCAGCACGACGGCAGCGCCATCGGTATTGCCGCCGCCCTCGGCTGGCACGACTCCGGCCGCCATCAGCACCAGCGCCACCAGCTGCTGTTCGCCCAGGCAGGCTGCATGACCATAGAGCTGGACGATCAGGTCTGCCTGCTGCCGCCGACGCGAGCGGCCTGGTTGCCAGCAGGCCTGCCCCACCGGGTGTTGATGCGCGGGGTAGTGGCCTATCGCTCCCTCTACTTCCAGCCGGAGCCCGCGTTGCCAAACGAGATGGCGGTGCTGGCGGTCAACCCGCTGCTGCGGGAGATCATCGAGCGGATGGCGCTCTGGCCCTGGGACAAGCCGGAAGCAGAGCAAACCTGCACACTGGCATTATTGAAAGAAGAGCTGGCGCAAGCGCCGCGGGAATCCTGGCAGTTGCCGCTGCCGTCAGACGGGCGTCTGATCGGCTGGCTGCAGGAGATAAAGCGGGGTGACACCCTGCCCGATCGGCTCAACCGGCTGGCCGAGCGGGTGGGTGCCAGCGACAAGACCATAGGCCGCATCTTCATGCGGGAGACCGGTATGAGCTACCAGGCCTGGCGCCAGCAGTGGCGACTGCTTCGGGCCATGGAACTGCTGGCCGAAGCCGAGCCCATCAGCCGGGTGGCCGCTGCGCTGGAGTTCGCCAGCGACAGCGCCTTCATCGCCTTCTTCAGGCAGCACACAGGGCAGACCCCCTTGCGCTACCTCAACTCTCGGGATGAGTCGCATCGGCCGAACTCGCCTCCACCACCAGGGTCTCCAGGGCCAGCGGCTTGAGGTTGTGGATGGCCTCTGCCACCACGTCATGGGAGGCCTGCTGCTGCAAGGCCAGCATCTCCTGTTGCAGGGCGGCGCTGTCCAGCTCGGGTCTGGGGTTCTCGGCGGCCATGGCATTCAGGCTCAGGCTGCTGGCAATCAGGGTAGCGATCAGGATCTTCATCTGGCGTGCTCCGGTGTGGTTGAGATGACCAGATAGCTATTCCAATAGTTGTGCCAGATTTATAACAGCATGATTTTATTGATGTAAATAATTTTTTGATGCTGCCACCCCCCTTCCTGAATCGAATGTTGGTTATTTTAAAACCTATAAATGGTTTTTTTTACCACCTCCATCATGGCAACCCTGTTCCACGTGAAACGCCCCGTTTTTTTGATCGACACCCGCTTTTGAAGTGAGCTATGGTGCTAGCTCCCCCCTTAACTGACTCTGGATTTGCCACCGAATGGAATTCTCCTTGTTCGGCGAGAAGTTCACTCGCCACGCCGGTATTACCCAACTCATGGACGACCTCAATCAAGGGCTGCTGAATCCCGACGCCATCATGCTGGGAGGCGGCAATCCGGCCCCCATCCCCGCCATGCTGGAACGCTTTCAGGCCGAGGCCAATACCCTGCTCGACAACGGCGAACTGATCAAGGCCATGGCCAACTACGATGGCCCCCAGGGCAAGGACAGGTTCACCAGGGCGCTGGCCGCCCTGCTCAGCAAGGAGCTGGGCTGGGAGATATCCGCCCGCAACATCGCCCTGACCAATGGCAGCCAGAACGCCTTCTTCTATCTGTTCAACCTGCTGGCCGGCGAGTTCGCCGACGGTCGCAAGAAGAAGGTGTTGTTCCCCCTGGCCCCCGAATACATCGGCTATGCTGACTCGGCCCTCTCGGACGATCATTTCGTCGCCTACAAGCCCACCATCGAGAAACTGCCCGACGGCCAGTTCAAATACCACGTGGATTTCGAAAGCCTGCAGGTGGGCGACGACATCGGGGTGATCTGTGTCTCCCGGCCGACCAACCCCACCGGCAACGTGCTCACCGACGAGGAGATCGAGCACCTCGATCAGATCGCCCGTGACAAGGGGATCCCGCTGCTCATCGACAATGCCTACGGCGTGCCCTTCCCCGGCATCATCTTCAGCGACGCCAAGCCGTTCTGGAACGCCAACACCATCCTCTGCATGAGCCTCTCCAAGCTCGGCCTGCCTGGCACCCGTTGCGGCATCGTCATCGCCGACGAGAAGATCATCCGGGCCATCACCAACCTGAGCGGCATCATCAATCTGGCACCGGGCAGCCTGGGTCCGGCCATCACCATTCCGATGATCGAGAGCGGAGACATCATCACCCTGAGCGAACAGGTGGTGAAACCCTTCTACCAGCACAAAGCCACCTTCGCGGTCCAGCTGCTGCGCGAGGCCATTCCGGATCCGCGCTTCCACATCCACAAGCCGGAGGGTGCCCTCTTCCTCTGGCTCTGGTTCGAAGACCTGCCGATCCACTGCCAGGAGCTGTATGAGCGACTGAAGGCGAAGAACCTGCTGATCGTGCCCGGCCACTACTTCTTCCCCGGCATCGACGACCCCGAGTGGCGCCACAGCCAGGAGTGCATCCGCCTCAACTATGCCCAGAGCGAAGATCTGGTGCGTCGTGGCATCGCCATCCTGGCCGACGAGATCAACGCCCTCTACGCCGGTTGATTCCCCCTTCGGCATGAAAAAAAGAGGCCTGCAGATGCAGGCCTCTTGTCTATCAGGTGGTCAGCGATGTTGTTTAACCGGGCAGTGCCAGCTGATCGGGTTTGCCGATGGGGATGGCGCGGGGCTTGAGCGCTTCCGGCAGCTCCCGGGCCAGCTCTATGGTCAGCAGACCGTGCTCCAGCCTGGCCCCCTGCACTTCCACGTGCTGGCTCAGCTTGAAGGCGAGCTCGAAGTCCCGCTCGGCGATCCCCTGATGGAGGAACTGGCGATCACCCATGGTGGCGACCTTGCGCCCCTTCACCTTGAGGGTACCGTTTTCGGTCTCCAGCTCCAGCTCATTGCGATCGAAACCGGCCACGGCAACCGTGATGAGGTAGCTGTCGTGATCCCCCTTTTCGATGTTGTACGGGGGGTAGGCCGAGGTCTTCTGATCGAACAGGCCTTCCAGCTCGCGGGCCATCCGCTCGAAGCCGACGGCATTGGAATAGAGATGAGAAAAATCGAGGTTACGCATGATCCTATCCTTCTATAAAGCAACAGGGTTTACTCTCCACGGGCCCGCCATCGGCACCCGGGAAACATCAGCAATGCAACGAGGCCAGGCTGTCAGCCGTTGATCTCGATCTTGCGGGGCTTCATCGCCTCGGGCACTTCGCGCACCAGGTCGATGTGCAGCAGACCGTTCTTCAGGTCGGCCCCCTTCACCCGCACATAGTCGGCCAGCTGGAAGCGACGCTCGAAGCCGCGTTCGGCAATGCCCTGGTAGAGGTAGTTGCGCTCGGTGTCGGCCTGCTTGCTGCCCTTCACCGTCAGCAGATTTTCCTGGAAGCTCAGCTCCAGCTCTTCCTGGGTAAAGCCCGCCACCGCCATGCTGATGCGGTAGTCGCTGTCACCCAGCTGCTCGATGTTGTAGGGGGGATATCCGGCATTGCCATTGCTGGCCGCAGATTCGATGAGAGTGGCCAGACGATCGAAACCGATGGCAGAACGATAGAGCGGAGAAAAGTCGATAGAACGCATAGTATTACCCTCTTGTGAGCGATAACGGATTGTTTGCCCTCCTGATGGACGGGCGCCTGGTCGAAACCTCTGTCGAGCGTTCCGGCCTTGTTATCTATATAGGGGCCAGCATTTGGCTTTCAAGGGGTAAAAACAAAAGAAATACAGGCCATCAAAAATGGCCCGATTAGATCGATAATAGGCCTGTGGGCCACTCATGATCCGTCCCTCATCCCTCCATACTGGCCGTGTCCCCAACGAGAAACCGGAGCACGCCATGAAGATTACCCAGGTTCGCAACGCCACCCTGCTCATCCACTACGCAGGAACCCGCTTCCTCATCGACCCCATGCTGGCCCCCAAGGGGAGCTACCCCGGCTTCGAAGGCATGGCCAACAGCCATCTTCGCAACCCCCTGGTCGAGCTGCCGCTGCCCATGGCGACCCTGCTGGAGGTGGATGCGGTGATTGTCACCCATGACCATCTGGATCACTGGGACGATGTCGCGAAAGCGAAGATCCCCAGGCACCTTCCCCTGTTCGTGCAGCATCAGAAAGATGCCGACACCATGAGGGGATGCGGCTTCGAGGATGTGCGCCTGCTGGGCGAGGTCGGCGAGTTCGCCGGCATCCGCCTGCAACAGACGGAAGGCCGGCACGGCAGCGATAGCATCATGGCCCTGCTGGGGGATCGCCTTGGCGAGGTCAGCGGAGTGGTCTTCTCCCATCCCGCCGAAAAGACCCTCTATCTGGCCGGCGACACCGTCTGGAATGCCCAGGTTGAACAAGCGCTGCACCGGCACCAACCCGAGGTTGTCGTCCTCAACTGCGGCGATGCCCAGGTGACGGGTCTGGGTGCCATCATCATGGGCAAGGAGGATGTGGCCGCCGTCTATCAGGCCGCCCCGCAGGCCACCCTGATCGCCAGCCACATGGAGGCGGTCAATCATGCCCTGCTGTCCCGGCGGGAGCTGCGCGACTACCTGGACAGCCAGGGGATGGCCGCCCGGGTACGGGTGCCCGAGGATGGCGACACCATGGTGCTCTGAGCGAGAGGCCGGGCACCACATGGCTCTTCGGCTTTCTGTTGCTGCCCCGTATGATGGGGATCCGAGTGCAAAGGAGTCTTCAACCATGCCCCGTCCTCTCATCGTCGCCGTCATCACCTTCGATCACTTCAGCCCCTTTCACTGCTCGGTGCCCTGCCTCATCTTTGGCGACAAGATGATGCCGGGCCAGTCGTTGTTCGAGCTGAGACTCTGCGCCGGGGATGACACGCGGCAACCCGCCTCCTCCCAGGGCTTTCGCATGGAGGCCGACTATGGCCTGGAGGGTCTGCTGGAGGCGGATATCATCATCATCCCCTTCTGGCGCGATCCGGCCGAGCGCCCCGCCCAAGCCTTGCTCGATGCCCTGGTTGCCGCCCGGATCAGGGGAGCCCAGATCGTGGGGCTCTGTCTCGGCACCTATGTGCTGGCCTATGCCGGCCTGCTGGACGGGCGCGGTGCCGCCACCCACTGGGAATTTGAACAGGAGTTCGTCCAGCGCTTCCCCCGGGTGCGGCTCGATACCAATGCCCTCTACGTCGACGACGAAGGGCTCATCACCTCGGCTGGCACCGCCGCCAGCCTGGACTGCTGCCTCTATCTGGTTCGCCAGCATCACGGCAGCCAGATTGCCAACAAGCTGGCCAGGCGGCTGGTGGTGCCTCCCCACCGGGAGGGTGGCCAGGCCCAGTTCATCGAGCAGCCGGTGCCCGCCACCACCCGGGATGCCAGGATCAACCAGCTGTTCGATCACCTGCGCCTGCACCTGGCCGCGCCCCACACCCTGGATAGCCTGGCGGAACATTGCATGATGAGCCGACGCACCTTTAGCCGCCGCTTCCAGCTCGCCACCGGTCTCTCCCTCGGGGAGTGGCTGATGGCGGAGCGCCTGCGCCGCAGCCAGACGCTGCTGGAGTCCTGCTCCCACACCGTGGAACGCATCGCCGAACTGGTGGGGCTCGGGTCTGCCACCATATTGAGCAAGCACTTTCGCGCCCGCTTCGGGGTGTCGCCGCGGGAGTGGCGCCGCACCTTTCGCGGTGACAGAGTCTAGGTCTAGGTCCCTCATGTTTCACGTGGAACGCGCCCTCTTCCTTGCCCCAGAAAACAAAAAGCCGCTCACGAGGAGCGGCTTTTGATGGTTGTCGGACCGTCTATTAGACGTCGAGGTTGGCAACCCGCAGCGCGTTGGTCTCGATGAAGTCGCGACGGGGCTCTACGGCATCCCCCATCAGGGTGGAGAAGAGCTGGTCGGCGCCGACCGCGTCGTCGATGGTGACACGCAGCATGCGACGGGCTTCCGGATCCATGGTGGTTTCCCACAGCTGCTCCGGGTTCATCTCCCCCAGCCCTTTATAGCGCTGGATGTAGATGCCACGCTTGCCTTCGCCCATCAGCCACTCGACCGCTTCAACGAAGCTGGCGACCGGCTTCACCTTCTCACCACGCTTGATGTAACCGCCTTCCTCGATCAGATTGGCGATCTCCTTGCCCAGGGAGACCAGCTGACGGTACTCGGAGGATTGCAGGAAGTCGTAGCTGAGCGGGTATTCGCGGTCGACCCCGTGCTGGCGTACCACGGCGTGGGGCACGAACAGGCTGCGCTCCTCGTCGCGGCGTACCTGCATCTGGTACTGGATGCCGTGGTTGCTCTCGTTGAGCACGGCCTCCATGCTCTGGCACCAGGCCTGCAGATCGCTCTCGCTGGCCAGCAGGGTTTCGTTCAACTCAGGCTGATAGATCAGCTGGGTCAGCACGGCTTCCGGGGCGCGACGGGACATGCGGGTGATCAGGTGAGTCACGGAGCGATGCTGGTTGACCAGACGCTCCAGCGCCTCGCCACCGATGGCCGGGGCAGATTCGTTGACGTGCAGGGTCGCACCGTCCAGCGCCATGGCGGTCTGGTACTGCAACAATGCGTCTTCGTCTTTCAGGTACTGCTCCTGCTTGCCCTTCTTCACCTTGTAGAGCGGCGGCTGGGCGATGAAGACATAGCCACGCTCGATGATTTCCGGCATCTGACGATAGAAGAAGGTCAGCAGCAGGGTACGGATGTGCGCACCATCGACGTCCGCATCCGTCATGATGATGATGTTGTGATAGCGCAGCTTGTCCGGGTTGTACTCGTCGCGACCGATGCCACAGCCCAGAGCGGTGATCAGGGTGCCCACCTCCTGGGAGGAGATCATCTTGTCGAAACGGGCCTTCTCCACGTTCAGGATTTTACCCTTGAGGGGCAGGATGGCCTGGTTCTTCCGGTTGCGACCCTGCTTGGCGGAGCCGCCAGCAGAGTCCCCTTCCACGATGTAGAGTTCGGAGAGCGCCGGGTCTTTCTCCTGACAGTCCGCCAGCTTGCCGGGCAGACCGGCGATATCCAGCGCGCCCTTGCGGCGAGTCAGTTCGCGGGCCTTGCGGGCCGCTTCGCGGGCACGGGCCGCATCGATGATCTTGTTGACCACGATCTTGGCGTCGCCCGGGTTCTCCAGCAGGAAGTCTGCCAGCTTCTCGCCCATCGCCTGTTCCACGGCGGTCTTCACCTCGGACGAGACCAGCTTGTCCTTGGTCTGGGAGGAGAACTTGGGGTCAGGCACCTTGACGGAGATAACGGCAATCAGACCTTCACGGACATCGTCACCACTGGCGGCGGACTTGGCCTTCTTGCTGTAGTCCTCCTTGTCCATGTAGTTGTTCAGCGTCCGGGTCAACGCGGTACGGAAGCCCACCAGGTGGGTACCGCCATCCCGCTGCGGAATATTGTTGGTGAAGCAGTAGACCCCTTCCTGATAGGCGTCGTTCCACTGCATGGCGACTTCGACACCGATGCCGTCCTGCTCTGTGGTGAAGTGGAACACCTTGGGGTGGATCGGGGTCTTGTTCTGGTTCAGGTACTCGACGAAGGCCTTGATGCCCCCTTCGTAGCAGAAGTGCGCCTCGCGGCCATCACGCTCGTC
Organism: Aeromonas sp. PS2Canimalfood6; assembly: GCF_048276795.1. NCBI lineage: Bacteria > Pseudomonadati > Pseudomonadota > Gammaproteobacteria > Aeromonadales > Aeromonadaceae > Aeromonas > Aeromonas sp. PS2Canimalfood6. Next base: position 52,183 of record NZ_JBLUXC010000012.1, on the reverse strand, counting down.
CATCAGACGGATGGAGACGCCGGAGTTGAGGAAGGAGAGCTCGCGCAGACGCTTGGCCAGGATCTCGTAGTGGAACAGGGTGTCGCTGAAGATGGTCGGGCTCGGCCAGAAGCGAACTTCGGTCCCGGTGCCAGTGCTGTCACCAATCTGCTTGAGGGGTGCCTGCGGCTCGCCCAGGTGATAGGTCTGCTCGTAGACATGACCGTTGCGGCGGATGGTCAGCAGCAGCTTGTCGGAAAGCGCGTTCACCACGGAAACGCCCACACCGTGCAGACCGCCGGACACCTTGTAGGAGTTGTCATCGAATTTGCCGCCGGCGTGCAGCACGGTCATGATGACTTCAGCGGCCGAACGACCCTCTTCCGGGTGGATGTCCACCGGAATACCGCGACCGTTGTCGCGCACGGAGACGGAGCCGTCGGAATGGATCTTGACCTGGATATCGGAGCAGTAGCCAGCCAGAGCCTCGTCGATGGAGTTGTCGACGACCTCGAACACCATGTGGTGCAGGCCCGATCCATCGTCCGTATCGCCGATATACATCCCCGGGCGCTTGCGGACCGCATCCAGGCCCTTGAGCACCTTGATATTCGAGGAGTCGTAAGTATTTTCACTCATAGCTTACTCTCTGCCTTCTCTAACGTTTCGGAGATCTTGCCTTGTTCCACTTGGAACAGCTTGCAGTCACTCGCATCCATCATGTCTGCGAGCTGACCGGTATCGATGGCGGTGATGAACACCTGGGACGCGCACTGCTTCAGCCTTGCGGCCAGCAGACGACGTTTGTCGACATCCAGTTCAGAGGCAAAATCATCAATTAAAAAAATACAGCCGCGGCTGCTATGTTGATTCAAATAGAGCCCTTGGGCCAGCCGCATGGCACAGACCAGCAACTTCAGCTGACCCCTGGACAAAATATCCTGCGCGGGGACGCCGTTCGCCTTGAGCCGCACGTCCGCCTTCTGCGGACCGACCCCAGTGTACCCCAGCGAACGATCCCGTTCGAACCCCGCCTCCAGCAATGCGTCGAGGGGAGTGTCTTTTTCCCAGCCTCGATAGAATCCAAGACTGATATCGAACTCCGGCAGAAAATCTGCCGTCATCTCCTTGATCAGGGGTGTAATGGCCTGACAATAACTGGCGCGAAACCCCGCCAGCTCGCCGCCCAGTCGCACCAGCTCCTGATCCCAGAACGCCAGTTGACGATACTGGGTGTTCTGGCGCAGCAAGGCATTGCGCTGCTTCAGCAGCCGACGCACCCGCCCCCAGAGGGAGAAGAAGGTCGGCTCCTGATGGAAAACACCCCAGTCGAGCCAGGCCCGGCGAGCCTGGGGCCCACCGGTCAGCAGGCTGAAACCATCGGGGTGGATCAACTGTACCGGCAACAGCTCCGCCAGATCGGCGAGGCGCTGGGCCTGGGCACCGGCGATCTTGAGCTGGGTTTCGCCCCCCTTGTCCTTGGCAAGCCCGATGGGCACCTGACGCCCCTCCAGCTCGCACTGGGCAAACAGGGTAAAGGCCCGCTCGCCCTGGCGGATGACCCGCCCGGTCAAATGGGTACGAAACGAGCGGCCGAGACCAAGGTAATGAATGGCTTCCAGCACGCTGGTCTTGCCGCTGCCGTTGCTCCCGACCAGGATATTGAGGCCGGGAGACAGCGCGAGACTGGCGTGCTGAATGTTGCGAAAGTCGCTGAGCTGGAGTTTGACCAGGGACACGACTAGATCCGCATCGGCATCACCACGTACTGGGCATCTTGGTTCTCAAAATCCTCAATAATGGCGCTGCTGATGGAATCGCTCAGGCTGATCCGGATTTGGTCACATTTTAACGTATTCAACACGTCCAGCACATAGGAGACGTTGAAGCCGATCTCCATCTCGCCAGCGGCGTATTGTACGTCAAGCAGCTCTTCGGCTTCTTCCTGTTCCGGGTTGTTGGCGGTGATGCGCAGCAGGTTTTCCTGCAGATTGAGACGCACCCCACGGAATTTCTCGTTGGAGAGGATGGCGGCACGAGCAAAGGCCTGGCGCAGATCCTCGCGACCGGCGATCAGGGCCTTGTCGCTCCCTCTCGGGATGACGCGGCGCCAGTCCGGGAAACGGCCATCCACCAGCTTGGAGGTGAAGATGAAGCCATCCAGGGCGGCGCGCAGGTTGCTGCGGCCCACTTGCAGCCGTACCGGCTTGTCTTCCGCTTCCAGCAGGCGCACCAGCTCCAGCACCCCTTTGCGCGGCAGGATGACCTGATGATCGGGCAACGATTCCCCCACCACCTCGCGGCGGCAGGTGGCCAGCCGGTGACCGTCCGTCGCCACGGTACGCAGGCCGTGTCCTTCGCTCTCGAACAGCATGCCGTTCAGGTAGTAGCGCACGTCCTGGCTCGCCATGGAGAACTGGGTCGCGTCGATGAGTTTTTTCAGCTCCAGCTGGCTGATGTCGAACTCGAGCACGGATTCCCAATCCTCGATGTTCGGGTATTCGGTCGCCGGCAGGGTCGACAGGTTGAAACGGGAGCGACCGGAACGGATGATGAGGCGCTCTCCCTCGGTGCTGAGGCGGATCTCCGCCCCCTCCGGCAGACCGCGACAGATGTCCAGCAGCTTGCGCGCCGGCACAGTGGTGCGGCCATCCTGGCTGTCGCTGTTGAGATAGACCTGTCCGATCATCTCCACTTCGAGATCGGTCCCGGTCAGCGACAGCAGACCATTGCTGACATCGAGCAGGACGTTGCCGAGGATCGGCAGGGTCGGCCGGCCACCCAGGGCACCGGACACCAGTTGCAGAGGACGTAACAGGGCCTCACGGCTAATTTCGAGCTGCATCTGTGCTCTCCGTTGTTATTGGGAGGAAAGGGTTCGGATCGGGTTGGAATATTCGCGCTGCATCAGTGCACTCCGTTCCGTTATCAGGACGAAAGGGTACGGATCAGGTTGGAATAGTCTTCCTTGATGTCGTGACTCTCTTCCTTCAGCTGTTCGATCTTGCGGCAGGCATGAAGAACGGTAGTGTGGTCACGACCACCAAAGGCATCCCCTATCTCCGGCAGACTGTGGTTGGTCAGCTCCTTGGCCAGGGCCATCGCCAACTGGCGCGGACGGGCAACGGAGCGGGAACGGCGCTTGGAGAGCAGATCCGCCAGCTTGATCTTGTAGTACTCCGCCACCGTCTTCTGGATGTTGTCGATGGTGACCAGCTTCTCCTGCAAGGCCAACAGGTCGCGCAGTGCCTCGCGCACGAAGTCGATGTTGATGGCGCGGCCGGTAAAGTTGGCGTTGGCGATCACCCGGTTGAGGGCGCCTTCCAGCTCACGGACGTTGGATCTCAACCGCTTGGCGATGAAGAAGGCCACTTCGTCAGGCAGGTGGATCTGGTTCTCGTCCGCCTTGCGCATCAGGATCGCGACGCGCGTCTCCAGCTCCGGCGGCTCGATCGCCACGGTCAGGCCCCAGCCAAAGCGGGACTTGAGACGATCCTCGACACCGTTGATCTCCTTTGGATAGCGATCCGAGGTCAGGATGATCTGCTGGTTGCCTTCGAGCAGGGCGTTGAAGGTGTGGAAGAACTCCTCCTGGGAGCGCTCCTTGTTGGCGAAGAACTGGATGTCATCGATGAGCAGGGCATCGACGCTACGGTAATAACGCTTGAACTCTTCAATGGCGTTATTCTGCAGCGCCTTCACCATATCCTGCACGAACCGCTCGGAGTGCATGTAGATGACTTTGGCGTCTTTCTTGCGATCCTTGATGGCGTTGCCGACGGCGTGCAGCAGGTGGGTCTTGCCCAGACCGGTGCCACCGTAGAGGAACAACGGGTTGTAGGCCCCGCCCGGATTGTCGGCGACCTGACGGGCTGCCGCACGAGCCAGCTGGTTGGACTTACCCTCGACGAAGTTCTCGAAGGTATAGTTCACGTTGGTGTTGCTCTTGTGGTTCGGCTCGGGCTTGGCTTCGGCCTTGTTCTCCCAGCTCTTGGGAGAGTTATTCACAGGATCGACACCGCGCGCCGGGGCCCTGGCGACCGCGACGGGATGAGGACGATTACCGATGTCAAAACGCAGGGTAGGCGCATCCGCTCCGCACAGCTCGTTGATGATGCCGTTGACCCGGAGCAGGTACTTGTCGCGTACCCAGTCCAGAACGAAGCGGTTCGGTGCATACAGGGTCAGAGTATTGTCACTCAACTCCGCTTGAAGCGGCCGGATCCACATGCTGAATTCTGCCGAGGGCAACTCATCTTGCAGCCGGTTAAGGCACTGCTGCCATAGCGAAGCAGTCACTCTAGACTCCCGTCAATTGATTAAGTAAAGACCGGCTATTCTACGTTTTTAGTGGCCGGATCTCCAGTTGCCGCCACACGGATCCAGCAAATAAGATCCTTGACTTTCAAGGATCCAACGCCCCAGGATCTGATTTCATCCCCAAAGTTACCCACAGCCGCCAACCGGCGATGTGGACAGAATGAGGCTCTGCGACCAGAGTTATTTTATATAACTAAATATCATTTATTTTTTATATTTTATTCCAATAACATCTGCGCCATTCCATGATTACAACTAAAAATACTGCACTACAGAGAGAGGAATCCCCATGAAATCCACCATCAAGCTGATTTCCGGCGCCGCCATTCTGCTGGCCAGCCTGTCCGGCCAGGCCATCGCCCAGGAAACCATCAAGGTCGGCATGTCCGGCAAATATTTCCCGTTCACCTTCGTCAAGCAGGACAAGCTGCAAGGCTTCGAGGTAGACATGTGGAACCAGATCGGTGAGCGCACCGGCTACAAGGTCGAGTTCGTGACCGCCAGCTTCTCCGGCCTGTTCGGCATGCTGGAAACCGGCCGCGTCGACACCATCTCCAACCAGATCACCATCACCGACGAGCGCAAGGCCAAGTACGATTTCTCCCAGCCCTATGTCTATGACGGCGCCCAGATCGTGGTGCGCAAGGGCAACAACACCATCCACGGTCTGAAGGATCTGGAAGGCAAGACGGTGGCGGTAAACCTGGGCTCCAACTTCGAAGAGCTGCTGCGCAAGAACGACCCGAACAAGAAGATCGACATCCGCACCTATGACTCCGCCTTCGAGCAGGACGTCGCCCTGGGTCGTATCGACGCCTTCGTGATGGACCGCGTTTCCACTGCTCAGCTGATCAAGGAATCCAAGCTGCCGCTGCAACAGGCTGGCGCGCCGTTCGAAACCATCGAGAACGCCCTGCCCTTCCTGAAGACCCCGGAGAAGCAGGCCCTGCTGAAGAAGGTCGACGAGGCGCTGACCGCCATGCGCAAAGACGGTTCCCTGACCAAGATCTCCGAAAAATGGTTCGCAGCGGACATTACCAGCAAATAAATGATGGAATTTGATCTCGAGTACACACTAGGGCTGTTCCCCATCCTGCTCAAATACCTGAGCACCACGATGGAAATGGCCCTGTGGGGATTCGTATTGTCACTCGTACTGTCGCTGATCCTGGCGATAGTACGGGTCTTTCGCGTTCCCGCAATTCACTGGCTGGCGATGCTCTATATCTCGTTCTTCCGAGGTACACCCCTGCTCGTCCAGCTGTTCCTTCTCTACTACGGGTTGCCACAACTCTTCCCCATCTTCGTGGGAATGGATGCCTTTACCGCCGCCATCATCGGCCTGACCCTGCACTTCGCCGCCTATATGGCCGAGTCGATCCGGGCCGCCATCCTCGGCATCCACAAGAGCCAGATGGAAGCCGCCCTCAGCATTGGCATGAGCCGGTTGCAGGCGATGCAACGGATCATCCTGCCCCAGGCGGCCCGCATCGCGACACCATCGCTGATGAACTACTTCATCGACATGATCAAGAGCACTTCCCTGGCGTTTACCCTGGGTGTGGCGGAGATCATGGGCAAGGCCCAGATGGAAGCGGCCTCCTCCTTCAAGTTCTTCGAGAGCTTCATGGCGGTGGCGCTGATCTACTGGGTGGTGGTCATCTTCTTCACCCGCTTGCAGCATCTGCTGGAAGTGCGGCTGAACCGTGCTTATTAAAGGAGGCCTGTCATGATCAACCTAACGGGTCTCTCCAAGGCCTATGACGGAAATCAGGTGCTCAACGGCATCGATCTTGAGGTAAAGAAGGGGGAGATTGTCGTCATCATCGGCCCCTCCGGTACCGGCAAGTCGACTCTGCTGCGCTGCCTCAACCTGCTGGAAACCCCGGATGCAGGGCGGCTCGTCATCGATGACCTCGCCGTGGATCTGGCCAAGGCCAGCGACCAGCAGGCCATCGAACTGCGCAAACGCGCCTCTTTCGTGTTCCAGAACTACGCCCTGTTCGCCAACAAGACGGCGCTGGACAACATCGCCGAGGGGCTGATCACCGTCTGGAAACAGCCGAAGGCGGAGGCTCGTGCCACTGCCCTGGGCATCCTCAAGGACATCGGCCTCGCCGAGAAACAGGATGCCTACCCGGCCTCCCTCTCCGGCGGCCAGCAACAGCGCGTCGGCATCGGCCGGGCCATGGCGGCCCACTCCAAGGTGATCCTGTTTGACGAGCCCACCTCCGCCCTCGATCCCGAGTGGGTCGACGAGGTGCTGGGCCTGATGAAGCAGCTCGCCCGCCAGCACCAGACCATGGTGGTGGTAACCCACGAGATCGAGTTTGCCCGTGATGTCGCCGATCGGGTGATCTTCATGGAAGGAGGCCGGATCGTGGAGCAGGGCCCGCCGGATCAGATATTGGTCGATCCGCAGGATCCCCGTACCCGGGAGTTCCTGCGCAAAGTACTTAAATAGCTCTCTCTTTGGCGGCCTGGCCGCCTTTTTTCTTGAGGGATCCTTGTTTAACCCCGGGTTGCCAGTATAATTCGGGGCCCTTGATCCTCCGGATCCTGCCAGATTATCCCGCTCGGTCGACGAACGGGGCGAGATGGAAAGGAACGGCGGATTGACGAGAAGCTGAACTCTGTTTAGAATTCGGCCTCTTTTGCTAGTCGTCACACGCTATAGCTGGCGCGTCGGCTAAGTGTGACAATCAAAACTGTACAGAAATACGGAATCGAATCATGAAACGTACTTTTCAACCGTCCAACCTGAAGCGCAAGCGCTCTCACGGTTTCCGCGCTCGCATGGCTACTGCCAACGGCCGCAAAGTTCTGGCCGCTCGTCGTGCCAAGGGTCGTGCCCGCCTGGTAGTCTAATGCCTACCCAGCACACCTTCTCTCGGGAGTTACGTCTGTTAACTCCCGAACACTTCAAACGCGTTTTCGCCGAGCCTGTCCGGGCCGCTTCTCCGCAAATTACGCTTCTTGCTTGCCCCAACTCCCTCGAACACCCCCGTCTTGGCCTCGCCGTGCCCAAAAAGGCGCTCAAGCGTGCCGTCTGGCGCAACCGTGTAAAACGAGTGGTTCGGGAAAGTTTTCGCCTCAATCAAGCCAATCTGCCCGCTATCGACATCGTCGTGATCGCCAAGGGTGGCGTGAAGGAGATGGACAACGAAGCGCTGTTCAAGTTACTGGAAAAGCTATGGCGCACTCTGTCACGCCGTTGCAATGGGTAGCAATCAAACTGATACGCCTGTATCAGCTAATCATTAGTCCCCTGCTCGGGCCGCGCTGCCGTTTCACCCCGACTTGTTCCCAATTTGCGATAGAAGCAATCCGACTTCACGGTTTCATAAAAGGCGTTTGGTTAGCCAGCAAACGTCTATTAAAATGCCATCCCTTATCCGAGGGTGGTTATGACCCGGTTCCGCAACCAAAGCGAAGAAACTGAAGACTATGGAATCACAACGCAATTTACTCCTGATCGGTTTGCTGTTCGTGAGCTTCTTGCTCTGGCAACAGTGGGAGTCCGACAAGGCTCCGAAGCCGGCCCCGACTACCGTGGCCCAAACCGAACATTTCGTACCTGAAGCCGGTCAGACCGGTGATATTCCTCAGGTTTCCGAGCAAGCAAATGGTAACGCCGCGCGCAAGCTGATCACCGTCTCCTCCGACGTGCTCAAGTTGACCCTGGACACCCAGGGCGGTGACATCGTCTCTGCCGAACTGCTGGCCCACAAGCTGGAAGAAGGCAAGGAACAGCCGTTTACCCTGCTGACCAGCCAGCCTGCCCACCTCTATGTGGCCCAGAGCGGTCTGGTCGGTCGCAATGGTCCGGACAGCCAGGCCCAGGGTCGTCCCACCTATGAAGCCGCCCAGACCAGCTATCAGCTGGCCGATGGTCAGGATCAAGTCGTCGTTCCGATGACCTGGACCGACAGCAAGGGTGTGGTCTTCACCAAGGAGTTCGTGCTCAAGCGCGGTGATTACGCCGTGGGCGTCGACTACAAGATCGACAACAAGTCTGCCGAGCCGGTCCAGGTACAGTTCTACGGTCAGCTGAAGCAGACCATGACCACGCCGAAGGATCAGGAAGGTCATGCCATGGTGGCCAGTGCCTACCGTGGTGGTGCCTTCTCCAGCGAAGACTCCCGCTACAAGAAGTACACCTTCGACGAGATGAAGGATGCCGACCTGAACAAGACCACCCAGGGTGGTTGGGTCGCCATGCTGCAGCACTACTTCGTCTCTGCCTGGGCCCCGAATGCCAACGACACCAACAGCTTCTACAGCCGCGTGATCCCGGGCAAGGACCAGGCCATCATCGGCTACAAGGCGCCGCTGGTTGACGTCGCTGCCGGCCAGCAGGCCGAAGTGAGCGGCAAGCTGTGGATCGGTCCCAAGCTGCAGGATCAGATGGCCAAGGTGGCAAACCACCTGGATCTGACCGTCGACTACGGCTGGCTCTGGTTCATCGCCCAACCGCTGCACTGGCTGCTGACCGTGTTCCACGGTTTCGTCCAGAACTGGGGTCTGGCCATCATCATGCTGACCCTGCTGGTGCGCGGCATCATGTTCCCGCTGACCAAGGCCCAGTACACCTCCATGGCCAAGATGCGCATGCTCCAGCCCAAGCTGGCTGCGCTCAAGGAACGCTTCGGTGACGATCGCCAGAAGATGTCCCAGGGCATGATGGAGCTGTACAAGAAGGAGAAGGTCAACCCGCTGGGCGGCTGCCTGCCCATCCTGGTACAGATGCCCATCTTCATCGCCCTCTACTGGGCACTGATGGAGTCTGTCGAGCTGCGCCACGCGCCGTTCGCCCTGTGGATCACCGACCTGTCGGTGAAGGACCCCTTCTTCGTGCTGCCAATCCTCATGGGTGCCTCCATGTGGTATCTGCAGAAGATGAGCCCGACCACCATCACGGACCCGATGCAGCAGAAGGTGATGCAGTTCATGCCGATCATCTTCACCTTCATGTTCCTCTGGTTCCCGGCAGGTCTGACTCTGTACTGGCTGGTGAGCAACGTCATCTCCATCATCCAGCAGACCATCATCTATCGTCAGCTGGAGAAGAAAGGCCTGCACTCACGCAACTGATGCGCAGCCCATCTTTCCTGATGACAAAAGAGGCGGCCTTCGGGCCGCCTTTTTTATTACAATGTCCCCCACCCTCTTACTCATTCAGCCAACCAGCGAGTCAAGCAAGATGACAACAGATACCATCGTGGCCCAGGCCACCGCCCCCGGCCGTGGCGGCGTCGGCATAGTCCGCGTCTCCGGCCCTGCCGCCGAGCGGGTCGCCGAGATAGTGCTCGGCAAGCTCCCCAGGGTGCGTTATGCCGAATATCTGCCGTTCAGGGACGAGCAGGGCCAGGCGCTGGATCAGGGCATCGCCCTGCTGTTCAAGGCCCCCAACAGCTTCACCGGCGAAGACGTGCTGGAGCTGCAGGGCCATGGCGGCCCCGTCATTCTCGACATGCTGATCCGCCGCATCCTGCAGATCGACGGCATCCGCCCCGCCCGCCCGGGCGAGTTCAGCGAGCGCGCCTTCCTCAACGACAAGCTGGATCTGGCCCAGGCCGAGGCCATCGCCGATCTCATCGAAGCCTCCAGCGAGCAGGCCGCCCGCAGCGCCATGCACTCCCTGCAGGGGCAGTTCTCCGGCAAGGTTCAGCAGTTGGTGGAGAGCCTCACCCGGCTGCGCATCTACGTGGAAGCGGCCATCGACTTCCCGGATGAAGAGATCGACTTTCTCTCCGACGGCAAGGTGGCGGGTGACCTCTACGCCATCATGTCCGAGCTGGACGACGTGCGCGGCGAGGCCAAGCAGGGTGCCCTGCTGCGAGAGGGGATGAAGGTGGTGATCGCCGGTCGTCCAAACGCTGGCAAATCGAGCCTGCTCAACGCCCTCGCAGGCCGCGAGTCCGCCATCGTCACAGAGATCGCCGGTACCACCCGCGACGTGCTGCGCGAGCACATCCATCTGGACGGCATGCCGCTGCACATCATCGACACCGCGGGCCTGCGCGATACCCAGGACAAGGTGGAACAGATCGGCATCGAGCGTGCCTGGGCCGAGATCGAACAGGCCGACCGGGTGCTGTTTATGGTGGACGGCACCACCACGGATGCCGTCAACCCCCACGACATCTGGCCGGAATTCGTTGATCGGTTGCCAAAAAACATCGGCCTCACCGTGGTGCGCAACAAGGCGGACCTGACCGGCGAGGATCTGGCACCGAGCCAGGAGCAGGGCCATGCCGTCTATCGCATCTCCGCCAAGACCGAGCTGGGGCTGCCCGCACTGCGCGAGCACCTCAAGGCCTGCATGGGCTTCCAGGGCAACACCGAAGGGGGCTTCATGGCCCGCCGCCGCCACCTGGACGCACTGGAGTGCGCCGCCGAACGGCTGCTGGTAGCCAGGGAGCAGCTTGAGGTCTATGTGGCTGGCGAACTGGTGGCCGAGGAGCTGCGCCTGGCCCAGGAGTCCCTGTCCGAGATCACCGGCGAGTTCAGCTCCGACGATCTGCTGGGCCGCATCTTCTCCAGCTTCTGCATCGGCAAGTAAGCCCGCTGAGCAGGCAATGAAAAGCCCGGGTTCATCCCGGGCTTTTTTTGTGCGCTTTTCATCCACCGACCTAGAGGCGGCGCAGGCACCACATGAAGTAAGCACCCCCTAACAGGGTGGAGACCAGACCGACGGGCACCTCCTGGGGAAAGAGGATCTGCTGGCCGATCCAGTCCGCCGACACCATCAGCAAAGCGCCACAGCCTGCGGCGCCGAGCAGGTGCCAGCGCGCCCTCACCAGCCCCATCAATCTGGCTAGGTGCGGCGCCAGCAGACCGGCAAAGGAGAGCGGGCCTATCACCATGGTGGCACTGGCGGTGAGCACGGCCACCAGCAGCAGGATGGTGAGCTGGGCACGGCCGAGATGGATCCCCAGAGCCGTCGCTACCGCCGGCCCCATGGGCATGAGGTCGAGCCAGCGGCTCGCCAGCAGGCAGGCTGCCAGCATCAGCAGCGCCAACACCACCAGGGCAAGGGCCACCGGCTGGGTGACGTAATAGGTGGAGCCGGACATCCAGGAGAGCAGTTGCTGCACCCGCAGGTCGCCGTTGGCCAGGGCGATGGCCTGCAACGGCTCGAACAGCGCCGTGATGGCGATGCCAGACAGCAGTATCCGCTCCGGCTGGAAGCCGTTGCGCCGGTTGATAAGCACCAGCAGCAACAGGCAGGCGAAGGCGCCCACCAGCCCCCCTAGCAGCATCATGGGCAGCGGCAAGGCGGGCAGCAACAGGGCCGCCGCAATCACCCCCATGAAGGTGCCACCGCTCACCCCCAGCAGCTCGGGGCTCGCCATGGGGTTGTTGCTGACTCGCTGCAACAGGGTGCCAGCCAGCGCCAACAACACGCCTGCGGCACCCGCAGCCAGCGTGCGCGGCAAGCGCCACTCCAGTTGGGCCTGCCACCGCAGCCAGCTCGGCCAACCCCAGCCGCCCATCCCCTGCCCAAACAACAGGGAGGCGATCACCGCCGCAGCCAGCCCCAACACCATCAGGCCAACAAGGCGAGTCGGCGCCGGATGGCGGGCCAACTGCAGGGAGGAGTTCGCCTTAGGCGCACTCTGCTTGATACCAAGACGCGGGATCAGCCAGAGCAGCAGCGGCGCCCCCAACAGGGCCGTCATGGCGCCGGTCGGGATCAGCACAGGCCAGAACCGGCTCAGGGTCTGCAGCAGCAGATCGGTGGCCGCCAGCAACAGGGCGCCGAGGATGGGTGCCCACAGCAGCCGCTGGGCCAGTTTTCTGACCCCCAGCAGCCGCACCATGGCGGGCGCCGCCAGCCCGATAAAACCGATCAGCCCCACCACGCTCACCACGCAGGCGGTGACAAACACCGCGAGGCCGAGGCCGGCGAATCTCAGGTGCTTGAGAGAGACCCCCAGGCTGCGAGCGCTGGCATCGTCCAGCTCCAGCACTGCCAGCGGGCGCACCAGCACCACCGCCAGCATCGCGGCCAGCAGCAACCGTGGCAGCAGATAGCCGACGCCGCTCCAGCTGTTCTGGGCCAGAGATCCGCTCCCCCACACCAGCAACCCTTTGAGCTCCTCCTGGAAGAACAGCAGCAATCCCATGCTGATGGCGGCCAGATAGAGGTTAATCACCAGCCCTGCAAAGACGATGACCACGGGATTGAGCTGACGGCGCCAAGCCAGGGCGAAGACCAGCCCCATGGCCAGGCTTCCCCCGGCCATGGCGATCCACTCCCGCCCGATCAGCAGCCAGGAGGGGGCGAGCAGGGTCACCATCATCAGCGCCAGCTGGGCGCCGGAGGCCACCCCCAGGGTGGTGGGCGAGGCCAGGGGATTGCGCAGCACCTGCTGCATCAGGGTACCGGCGAGCCCGAGGGCGGCACCGGCCAGCAGGCAGATGGCAAGGCGCGGCAGCCAGCTGAAATGGACCACCGCCTGGCGGGCATCGTCCAGCTCGGGGGAGAACAGGGCCTGCCACCAGAGCGCCCCCGGCAGTTGACGCGCCAGCTCGGCGCAAGCCAGCCCCAGTGTCAGCACCAACAGGCAGAGACCCGGGCGCAGCAGGGGCGAAGAAAGAGAAGAGCTCATTGATTTGATCCCCCGGTTGCTCTGTGGACAGCCTGCTCCCGCAAGGCACCGTCCAGCAGGGTGGCGAAGCGGCGGGCCGCCAATATGCCACCAAAACTCCATGTCGCAGGCAGATGGATCACCGGATTGTTCTGTACCAGCGGGAGATGCTGCCACAATCCAGGCTCCTGAAGTTTTTCACCAACTCCTACGGGCACGGGGTCCACCACCACCAGCCTGGCCTCCGGCATCCCGAGAAACTGCTCCAGGCTCGCGACCGAGAATCCCCAGGCATTGGTCTCTCCCTGCCAGGCGTTGCGAAGGCCGAGGCGCTGCATCACTGCCTCGAACAGGCTGCCACGGCCAAACACCCGCACATGGCGCTCATCGATGAATTGCACCACCAGCAAGGGGGGCAGATCGGCGGGCTGCGCCGCCTGCATCTGTGCCAGATCCAGCTCCAGCGCGGCGAGCTGGCGTTCGGCCTCGGTCTCTTTGTTGACCAGGGCGGCTATGGTCAGGGTCGCTTCCCGCAGTCGCAGCCACAGATCGGTGCCCGGTTCATACAGGGCGATGGAGTGCACCGGCGCGATGCGGGAGAGAGTCGGCGCCAGGGGGGCCGCCAGCGGCGAGATGAGAATAAGATCCGGTTTGAGCTCCGCCAGCAGTTCCCGGTTGGGCTGGGCACGCAGCCCGATATCGATCACCCCGGCAGGAAGCTGGGGTTCACCGACCCAGGCGCGATAGGGGGCCACATCCCCCACCGCCATCGGGGTGACCCCCAGAGCCAGCAGGGTCTCGGCTATGGTCCAGTCCACTGTGGCGATGCGAGGCGTGGCGCTGGTGGCGTCGGTGGCGGTGACAAGCTGCCCGGCCTCCCCTGCCAGGGGCAGCAGCAGACTGAGCAGACAGGGCGCCATCTTCAATAAACGGTTCAAGAGCGGCCCCCGGTCAGACGATGGCGATGGCGTGGTCATGGGCCGGATGGCGAATGACCTCCATGGGGATGCCATAGATGGCGTTCAGGGTCTCCCCTGTCATGATCTGTTCGGGCTCGCCATGGGTCAGCAGACGGCCGGAGTGCAGCGCCACCAGCCGATCGCAGAAGCGGGAGGCCATGTTGATGTCGTGAATGACGATGATGACCCCGAGGTTGAGCTGGCGGCTGAGCTGCTTGACGAGCGTGAGCACCTCCACCTGATGGGCCACGTCCAGGGCGGCCAGTGGCTCGTCCAACAGGATGAAACGGCTCTCCTGAGCCAGCAGCATGGCGAGCCAGACTCGTCCCCGCTCACCGCCGGAGAGGGTATCCACCAGCCGATCGGCAAAGCGTTCGGTGTGGGTCAGGGCGATGGCCCGCTCCACCTGACGGTGATCTTCCGCTCCCATCCGGCCCAGCAGGCCGCGCCAGGGGTAGCGCCCCATCTCCACCAGCTCGCGGCCGAGCAGGTTTTCGGCACTCGGCAGGTGCTGGGGCAGATAGGCCACCTGACGGGCAAACTCCCGGTTGCCCCAGGCAGACAACGGCTGGTCATCGAACAGGATCTCCCCGCCGCTGTGGGGTTGCTGGCGCGCCAGCAGCTTGATCAGGGTCGATTTGCCCGACCCGTTGTGGCCGATGAGGCCATAGACCCGACCTTGCTCGAAGCGAAGGCTGGTGGGGTGCAGCAGCGTGCGGTCATTGACCGCGAAGCTGGCGGATTTCATCTCGAACATAAGCAATTCCTGTGCTGGCTTGCTGCCAGTCTCATCGGTGCCAGCATCAGGCCGGCACCTTGCCATCCAGATGGGCGACCGCATCCCGACTCACCTGCTCGCGCTGCTCGCCGGTCAGTTCGGTGAGGCGGCCCTGGCGCATCTCCAGCAGGCGATCGGCCAGAGAGAAGTAGTGATCGTCGTGGCTGATGGCGATCACCGTCTTGCCCATCTCCTTGAGACGCGGCAACAGCACCTGATAGAAGATGCGGCGGAACTGGGGATCCTGATCCGCGGCCCACTCGTCGAACAGCATCACCTCCCGCTGCTCTGCCAGGGCCAGCAGTAGGGCGACCCGCTTGCGCTGGCCCTGGGAGAGGTCGATATCGGCGATGAAGCCATCCTCGATGGCAAGCTTGCTGCCCATCTGCAACCGCTCAAGCCACTCGGCGACCAGCGCCTCTTTCGACTCGGGCCCCAGCAAATGCTGGAACAGGTGGTAGTCGGTGAAGATGGCGGAGAAGAGCCCCAGATAGCCGTTGCGATCGGTGACCGGTTCCCCATCCAGCAGGATCCGGCCAGAGACCGGTTGATAGAGCCCGGTCAGCAGCATGGCCAGGGTCGACTTGCCGGAGCCATTGCCACCGATGAGGAATATCTGCTCCCCCCGCTCGATCACCAGATTGATGGGGCCCACGGAGAAACCGCCCTCCCCCTGGTAGTGAAAGCTCACCTGCTCCAGCTCGATGCGCTGCCAGGGGCGAGGCGCAGGCGGCAACGGGAACGCCTCGTCCGGCTCCGCCAGATTGAGGGCAGCTATCTTGTCGAATGCCACCTGGGCGGCGATCAGGGTCGGCAGGGCTCCGATGCCTTGCAGCAAGGGAGTGCGCAGGAACAACAGGGTCAGGGCGAAGGTGGCGGCCACATTGGTGTTGGCCCAGCCCAGCCCGTTGGCCAGGAAGAAGACCAGGCCGATGGCACCCAGCATCATGATGTTCGACCAGTTCACCGCGCTCAGGTGGTAGGTATCGGCGCGGATGATCTGCTCCCGGTAGTCCCGGGCATTCTGCTCATAGAGCTGGTGGTAGACGAAGTGGGCACGCTCGCGGTTGAGCGCCAGCTCCTTGCACCCGGCGATGATGGACTGGTAGTTCTGGTAGAGCCTGTCTTCGGCCTGGCGCATGTGCGCCAGGTGGCGATAGACCCGGTTCACCAGCAGCCAGCCCACCACCATGGTCACGGTGACCCAGAGGGCGGTAACACCGAGCAAGGCGGGAGAGAGCAGGCCAAGGTAGATGATGGAGCCCAGGGTGAGCACCAGACCCTGTACCAGTTCCGGCAGGCGCACGAAGGCGATGGTGATCTGACCGATGTCGCTGGAAAGGGAGGCCAGGAGCGGCCCCTGCCCTATTTGACGCAGACGGGCGACGTCGGTATCCAGCAGTTGCTTGAGCAGGCGGCCACGCAACCGGTAGACGAAATGGTGACCCAGGGTGGTCAGGGCCAGTTGGGATCCGAGCGTGATCACCAGCAGCAGCAAGACAAGGCCGACAAGCTGACCCAGGATCGGCAGCGGATCCCCGACTGATTCGATAAGTGATTGATTGATGAAGGCAATGACGCCTATCCCGCTGACAGCACTCAGCAGGCTGAGCAGGGTAATGGCGATGAAGGGCCAACGGTATTGGCGATAAACCAGTGACAAGAGTTCCATGACAGGCCTGTAGATGAATGGAAGGAGGGCGGGAGCCTTCGCCCCCGCCCGGCCTGTCGCTTACCAGCGGTAGTTGACGGTGCCGACTATGCTGCGCGGCTCGCCGTAGTAGCAGTAGTAGTCGCAGCTCGCCACATAGGTGTCGTTCAGCAGGTTGTTGACGTTGATCTGGGCACGCCAGTTCTTGGCAAAGTCATACCCGATCATCGCATCCCATACAGTGTGTGCCGGTACCTGGGCGGAACCATAGATGGGAGTGTAGTCCGCATTCACCGCGCCGATGCCGACGCTGGAACCCACATAGCGCACGCCGGAACCCAGCTCAAGACCGGATACCGGGCCCTGCTGCACCTTGTAGTTGCCCCAGAAGGAGGCCTGGTGGCGCGGGATCAGGCTCGCACGACGATCGCCGTTGCCGGTGTCGTTGGTCTTGGCATCGGTATAGGTATAGGCAGCGGTCAGGCGCAACGCCTCGGTGGCCTGCACGCTCCCTTCCAGCTCGACCCCCTGAGAGGTCACTTCACCGGCCTGGGTCTGCTGACCGGAGCCGGTAGAGACCAGGGAGTTGGTCTGCTCCAGATCGAACAGCGCCAGGTTGATGTAGCCATCGAGGAAGCTGGGTGCGTACTTGACCCCGGTCTCGTAGAGCTTGCCTTCCAGCGGCTTGTAGGAATTGCCGGTGTTGGGGTCTATCCCCGGCAGCACTTCGAAAGATTCCGCATAGGCGAAGTAAGGGGAGAGACCGTTGTCGGCCAGGTACATCAGGCTGCCGGAGAGAGAGAGGTTGTCGTCGTACTGTTTCTCGTTCTTGCTCTTGGCTTCGCTGATGTTGTGGGTTTCCACGTAGTCGAAACGACCGCCCGCGGTCAGCAGCCAGCGATCATCCCAGCGGATCTGGTGCTGGGCATAGAGGCCGCTCTGGCCCTTGGTGCTCTTCTGGTGGGTCGCGGTGGATTCATCAAAACCGGGGAAACCGCTGTAATCCGGGTTCATGGTGTTGATGGCGCCCATGCCATAGTTGTCGGCTTCCTGGCCTTCATTCACATGGCGCTGCAGATCCACCCCCAGCAGCAGGGTCTGCTCCGTGCTGTCGGTGTTCCAGTAGCCCACCATCTGATTGTCCATGGTGGCGCTCTTGGTATCCCCATCCCGGTAGACCAGGCCGCGGTAGGCGGTGGTGCCTTCATAGGTCGGGAAGATGTAGGTCTGGCGCAGCAGCAGATCGTTGTAGTTGAAGCGAACGTTCTGCTTGAACTCCCAGGTCTGGTTGAGCTGGTGGGCCAGCTCGTACCCGGCGGAGATCTGGGTATTGCGATTGCGATCGTAATCCGGCTGGCTCAGGTTGGTGGAGGGATCGATCTGGCCTCCGGAGGTATTCAGGGTGCCGTAAACCGGGAAGAAGCCGTTGGTCGGCACCCCTTCATCGTGCTTGAAGCTGGAAAGCAGCGTCAGCGTGGTGCGATCCGAAATATCCAGGGTCACGCTCGGCGCCAGATAGGCACGCTCGTTGTAGGTGCCGTCCAGCACGCCGTCCCGCTCGTTGTAGAGGGCCACCAGACGATACCGGCTGTTGTCGGTAAGGGTGTCGGAGACATCCACCCCGACCTGGCGCAGATCCCGGTTGCCCAGTTGCAGGTTCACCAGTCCCTGCGGGGTCGCGGTCGGACGCTTGCTGATGGCGTTGATGACGCCTCCGGGAGGGGCTTCGCCATACAGAATGGAGGCCGGGCCTTTGAGCACTTCCACGCTCTCAAGGCCGAAAGGCTCCGGGGTCCAGACATAGTAACCGGTGCTGAACAGGCGGTTGCCATCCAGGTAAGAAGCCGCATCGAAGCCGCGCACCTTGAACCAGTCAGCATCCGTGTCCGAACCATAGGATTGGGACAGGACGCCGGAGCGATAGCGCAGGGACTCGTCTAGCTTGAGTACGGCGTGCTGGTCCAGCTCTTCGCGATTGACCACGGAAACGGCACGGGGGGTCTCTGCCATGGGGACCTCGACCTTCATGGCGGTCCCGGTCACGACCATGGTTTCACCCGCCTTGGGCAACTCTTTATCCGCCTGTTCCGCCGCCAACACGGGCAGGGACGCCAGCAGACAGGAGAGCGGCAGCAGTTGTGCGCCTCTCTTTCGCATCACGGCATTCGGGGTATTTTTTTGCGCAATCATATAAGTGTCTCAAATATCAATAAGTTATGTTTGATTTCTTATTATGGGTGCCCAATTGGACCGGTCAGCCCGGCGCCTCAGGCGAATAAAGCAGCGCCATGCTACTACAGGTGCCGTGATCGAATCGATTCAATAATTGCTAATCATTTGCATCTGCATTGTTAATTGATGTTTTGAAGTGTCGTTTGACAACGAAAGGTGCGATGAGGTCGCAACAGGCGGAAAGAAGGCGGCACAGTGGCCACGAGGCCGGTTTTGGCTGCAACAAAGTGGACAGGATCCTTATCCCCAAGCTTTATCCATATTTATCCACATGCTTTGGCGGTAAGATCCCCCCTCTTCACTTTTTCGATGACAGCAGGATCCATTCCATGGCCAAACTCAACCTCGTCGTCGGCTCCATGCTGGGGGCCTCCGAATATGTCGCAGATCATGTGGTCGGCCTCCTTGAACAGGCGGGCCACCAGGCGGAGATCCACAACCCCGCCAGCCTGGCCAGGATCCTGACCGAGCCAGAAGCCATCGTGCTGGTGGTCACTTCCACCCATGGTGCGGGGGATGTACCCGACAATCTGCAGCCCTTTGCCCGGGATCTTGCCGAACAGCAGCCGGATCTCGCCGCCTTCAAGTACGGAGTGATCGCCCTGGGGGATCGCAGTTATGACACCTTCTGCCAGGGCGGCAAGACGCTGGATCGGCTGCTGGCCGGGTGCGGTGCCAGCCGACTGGGGGATCTCCTGGAAATAGACGTGACCCAGCACGAGATCCCCGAAGATGCCGCAGAAACCTGGATCCACGACTGGATGACCTTGATCGGCTGATCAGGGCCAGGGAGATCCGGTCACGACCTCCGATCTCCCTGGTTATCCCCAGATCCCTATCCACCAGGTTATTAACAGGGGGATCCGGATAAGTTTTTCCCGAGAACTCCCCACATGATCTCGGATAATTGTGTATAACTTCGGTACCAAGCTCTGCAAAACCTATAGTTATTCATGTATTAGATCTTGCCGACCATGTGTCTGTGTATAAAAACCCATGTTATCCCCCCGTTCGCCCCCTCTGGATCCAAGCTTTTCCACAAGCAGCGATCGACCTTAACCGAATGATCTTTATGATCAAAAATGCCTTATCAACAGAAGTCGCGGATCCTAATAAAAGATCCAATAAAAGATCGATCTAAAGATCCTTAAGATCTATTTAACTGATCCCTGATCCATACTGATCCTGAAGTAGACGTTCCCCTCCGGATGCTAAACAGATAGAATGATCCGCCCTTCAGACCAGGCAAACAAAGATCTTCAGGCGTGCAGATCAAGGTGATCCCCAATGCAATACCATGAACAATTTGATGTGATCGTCGTCGGTGGCGGTCATGCAGGAACCGAAGCAGCAACAGCGGCAGCCCGCATGGGTCTCAATACCCTGTTGCTCACCCACAACATAGATACGCTGGGGCATATGTCCTGCAATCCGGCGATCGGCGGGATCGGCAAGGGACACCTGGTCAAGGAAGTCGACGCCCTTGGCGGGATCATGGCGCAGGCCATCGATCTCGGCGGGATCCAGTTCCGCACGCTCAACTCTTCCAAGGGCCCTGCGGTGCGGGCTACTCGTGCCCAGGCGGATCGCCTGCTGTACAAGGCTGTGGTGCGTCAGACCCTGGAGAACTACCCGAACCTGAAGATCTTCCAGCAGGCCTGCGACGATCTGGTCATGGACGGGGATCGCGTCGCCGGGGTCGTTACCCAGAGCGGGATCCGCATCAGCGGCAAGACGGTCGTACTGACCGTTGGCACCTTCCTCAATGGTCTGATCCACATCGGCATGGAGAACTACAAAGGGGGCCGCGCCGGGGATCCTCCCTCAATTGCCCTCGCCCAGCGCCTGCGTGAAATGCCGCTGCGCATCGATCGCCTCAAAACGGGCACGCCACCACGCATCGATGCACGCACCGTCGATTTTTCCGTGATGCAGCAGCAACATGGTGACGATCCTCGCCCGGTCTTCTCCTTCATTGGCAACGCCAGCCAACATCCGCGCCAGATGCCTTGCTACGTGACCCATACCAATGAGCAGACCCACGAGGTGATCCGCAACAACCTGGATCGCAGCCCCATGTACGCCGGGGTGATCGAGGGGATAGGCCCGCGCTACTGCCCGTCGATCGAGGACAAGATCACCCGCTTTGCCGACAAGACGGCGCACCAGATCTTTGTGGAACCGGAAGGCCTGACCACCCACGAGCTCTACCCGAACGGGATCTCCACCAGCCTGCCGTTCGACGTGCAGGTGCAGATCGTCCGGTCGATCCGTGGCTTCGAGAATGCCCATATCACCCGCCCTGGCTACGCCATCGAGTACGATTTCTTCGATCCGCGGGATCTCAAGGCCAATATGGAGAGCAAGTGCATCGAGAACCTCTTCTTCGCCGGCCAGATCAACGGCACCACCGGCTATGAAGAGGCCGCTGCCCAGGGCTTGATGGCCGGTCTGAACGCGGGCTTGCGCGCCCAGGGCAAGGAAGCCTGGCACCCACGCCGGGATCAGGCCTACATGGGCGTGATGATGGACGATCTCTCCACACTGGGGACCCGCGAACCCTATCGCATGTTCACCAGCCGTGCCGAATATCGCCTGCTGCTGCGGGAAGACAACGCGGATCTGCGCCTGACCGCCATCGGCCGCGAGCTGGGTCTGGTGGATGATCATCGCTGGAGCCTGTTCAATGCCAAGGTGGAACAGGTGGAGCAGGAACGTCAGCGCATGCGCTCGACCTGGATCCACCCGCAGCATCCGTCTCTGGAGGCCGTCAACGCCCTGGTCAACACTCCCCTGACCCGGGAGCAGAGCCTGGAAGAGCTGCTGCGCCGTCCGGAAGTGACCTACGATGCCCTGATGGCCATCGAGGGTGTGGGGCCTGCATTGACCGATGCGGCTGCCGCGGATCAGGTGGAGATCCAGATCAAGTACGCCGGTTATATCGAGCGTCAGCACGACGAGGTGGAGAAACAGCTGCGCAACGAAAACACCCTGCTGCCGCTGGATATGAACTACCGCGACGTGAACGGTCTTTCCAACGAGGTGATCGCCAAGCTCAACGATGCCAAGCCAGAGACCATTGGTCAGGCGTCCCGCATCTCCGGCATCACCCCTGCCGCCATCTCCATCTTGCTGGTGCACCTGAAGAAACACGGCCTGCTGCGTAAAACCGCCTGAGGAATTCCCCGTTGGACAACATGCTGCAAAGATTGAACGGCCTGCTCATGCAGGCCGGAATTGTTATCACCGAAACCCAGAAGACCCAGTTGGTGCAGTTGGTCGAGTTGCTGCACAAGTGGAACAAGGCTTACAATCTCACCTCGGTGCGAGATCCGGACGCCATGCTGGTCAAGCATATCCTCGACAGCCTGGTGGTGAGCCCTCACCTGCACGGTGAACGCTTCATCGATGTGGGGACCGGCCCGGGTCTGCCCGGACTGCCGCTGGCCATCATCAATCCGGACAAACAGTTCGTGCTGCTCGACAGCCTGGGCAAGCGGATCAACTTCATCCGCCAGGTGATCCTGGAACTGGGGTTGACCAATGTGACCCCTGTCAAATCCCGAGTGGAGGAGTATCAACCCGAGACCGGATTTGATGGTGTACTGAGCCGGGCTTTCGCCTCCCTGGAGGACATGCTGAGCTGGTGTCATCATCTGCCGTCACCCGAGGGCAGCTTCCTGGCGCTCAAGGGACAATACCCCGAGCAGGAGCTGGCACAGTTGCCTGACAGCATTCGTCTGGTTGCCACCCACAAGCTGGTGGTGCCGGAACTGGAAGGCGAACGCCATCTGCTGGAGTTTAAAGCCATCCAGCCCGAATAGGGCCGCCGCATTCATTTAGGGGACAGTGTGGGAAAAGTCATTGCCATAGCCAACCAGAAGGGTGGAGTGGGTAAAACCACCACCTGTGTGAATCTGGCCGCCTCCATGGCCGCTACCCGGCGCAAGGTGCTGGTGATCGATCTGGATCCGCAGGGCAATGCCACCATGGGCAGTGGCGTCGACAAGTACGATGTCGAACGCACTGCCTATGAACTGCTGATCGAAGATGCCCCCATCGGCGAGGTGATCATCCCCGAAACCTCGGGAGGCTATCACCTGATTGCCGCCAATGCCGACGTGACCGCGGCAGAAATCCGCCTGATGGAGTTTTTTGCCCGCGAGATCCGCCTGCGCAACGCCCTGGCCTCGGTCAGGGACAAGTACGACTACGTCTTCATCGACTGCCCGCCTTCTCTCAACATGCTGACGGTGAACGCCATGGCCGCCGCCGACTCCGTGCTGGTGCCCATGCAGTGCGAATACTATGCGCTGGAAGGGCTGACCGCCCTGGTGGACACCATCAGCAAGCTGGCAGCCGTGGTCAATCCGGAGCTCAAGATCGAAGGGGTGCTGCGCACCATGTTCGATCATCGCAACCGGCTGGCCAATGATGTGTCCGATCAGCTGAAACAGCATTTCGGGGATAAGGTCTATCGCACCATCATTCCCCGCAACGTAAGACTGGCGGAGGCGCCGAGCTTTGGCGCGCCAGCCATGCACTATGACAAATCATCGGTGGGGGCCAAGGCCTATCTGGCCCTGGCTGGCGAGATCCTGCGCCGCCAGGAACAGGAGTCCCAGCCGCTCACCGCAGATCGAGAGAGCATATGACGCCGAAGAAACGTGGGCTGGGCAAGGGGCTGGACGCCCTGCTCAGCACCAGCACGGCCGCCCGCCAGAAACAGGTGATGAGCGACCAGCGCACCGAACAGGCCATGGCCCCGACCAATCAGGGGGAATTGCGCAAGCTGCCGGTGGAGTGGTTGCAGTCCGGCAAATACCAACCGCGCAAGGATATGTCCCAGGATGCGCTGGAGGAGCTGGCCAACTCCATCCGTGCACAAGGGGTGATCCAGCCCATCGTGGTTCGCTCCATCGGTGAAAACCGTTTCGAAATCATTGCTGGTGAACGCCGCTGGCGCGCCTCCCAGCTGGCCCGTCTCGAAGTGGTGCCCTGCCTGGTCAAGGATGTCGCCGACGAGGCGGCCGTCGCCATCGCACTCATCGAGAACATCCAGCGTGAAGATCTCAACGCCATCGAGGAGGCCGTCGCCCTCCAGCGCCTGCTGACGGAGTTCGAACTGACTCACCAGCAGGTTGCCGAGGCGGTAGGCAAGTCCCGCACCACGGTCACGAACCTGCTGCGTCTCAACCAGCTCAACGAGGACGTGAAGCGCTTCGTGGAACACGGCGACCTCGACATGGGGCATGCCCGTGCCCTGCTGGCCCTGAGCGGTCAGGCCCAGTCAGAGCTGGCCAAACTGGTGGCCCAGAAGGGGCTGACAGTGCGAGATACCGAGAAGCTGGTGCAAAAAGCACTGGAACCGGCAAAAACCAGGGTTGAACCCGTCCGCGATCCGCAGTTTGGTTATCTCGAGCGCCAGATTTCTGAAAAAATTGGCAATCAGGTGCAACTTCAGCCGGGCAAGAAAGATAGCGGCAAGTTAGTAATAAGTTACGATAACTTGGCAGATTTGGACCGGGTATTGGGCTATTTTGGCCTGTCAGAATCGTGATTTTTACGCTTTTTGTAGTAATAAAACATCCATTACTTTCGATATGAACATAACCTTAATTTCGCGCGGAAAGCCGCAAAAATTAAGGATTTTTGCCATGTTGCAATAGCCGTCTTCACGGGTATAATTTGACCGGCTTTTCGAGCTGTGAACCTGGGGTCTTCGGATCCCGATTTTTTACAGTTCTGTAATGTTCAGGGGTAGGTTGGTGAAGCAGAAAATAGCCTTGGAAGGTTTGACGCTGGCCTTGGCTATGCTCGTTTGTCAGCTGGTCCTGATCCTGGCGATCGCCACCGTCTGGTTTTATCAGGCGGGAGAGTTCGCCGGACAATCCTCTCTCTACGGAGGGGGGATGTACTGGGTTCCTCAAGCCCTGTTCACGCTCTGGGTTCTGCGCCGCAAGGTGACGAAAGAGAGCGTAGGCCTGGTTTTGCGGGACTTTTATGGTGGGGCAGGGATTAAGCTCATTACTACAACAGGACTTTTCGCCCTGCTGTTTGGCGCCGGGATTGAGGTCGACACCGCCTCGTTCTTCGCCACTTATATCCTCGCCCTCGTTGTACAGTGGATAGTTTCATTCACGCTTAACAACCACTATTAGGAAAACTCATGTCTGCAACCGGAGAAGTCCTGACTCCTCAGGGATATATCTCCCACCACCTGACCCACCTGCAGGTAGGGTCCGGGTTCTGGACGGTGAATATCGATTCCATGATATTTTCCGTCGTGCTAGGCGCCCTGTTTATCTGGTTGTTCCGCAAGGTTGCCGTCAAGGCCACCAGCGGTGTGCCCGGTAAGCTGCAGTGCTTTGTGGAGATGCTGGTCGAGTTTGTGAATGGTAACGTCAAGGACATCTTTCATGGTCGCAACAAGGTCATCGCACCTTTGGCCCTGACGGTGTTCGTGTGGATCTTCCTGATGAACTTCATGGACCTGATCCCCGTTGACTTTATCCCTCACGCTGCACAGTTGATGGGTGTTCCCTATCTGCGTGTGGTTCCCTCTGCTGACGTTAACATCACCATGTCCATGGCTTTGGGCGTGTTCTTCTTGATCCTGTACTACAGCATCAAGGTCAAGGGTATCAGCGGGTTCGTGAAGGAGCTGACGCTTCAGCCTTTCAATCACCCTGCTGCCATCCCGGTTAACTTCATCCTTGAAACCGTCACGTTGATTTCCAAGCCTGTTTCATTGGGTCTGCGACTGTTCGGCAACATGTATGCTGGCGAACTGATCTTCATCCTGATTGCGGGTTTGTTACCCTGGTGGTCACAGTGGATCCTGTCCGTGCCTTGGGCAATCTTCCACATCCTGATCATCACTTTGCAGGCGTTTATCTTCATGGTTCTGACCATCGTCTATCTGTCGATGGCGCAGGAAGACCATGGTTGATGCAACTCAAATAATCCTTTTTATACAATCAATTACATCTAAATAAATGGAGATCCTCATGGAAAACTTGAACATGGACCTGCTGTACATCGCTGCTGCAATGATGATGGGTCTGGCGGCTATCGGCGCCTCCATCGGTATCGGTATCCTGGGTGGCAAGTTCCTGGAAGGTGCAGCTCGTCAACCTGACCTGATCCCTGTTCTGCGTACCCAGTTCTTCATCGTGATGGGTCTGGTGGATGCGATCCCGATGATCGCCGTTGGTCTGGGTCTGTATGTGATGTTTGCGGTTGCCTAAGTCATTACGACTCACGCAGAACCCATTAACTAACTAAAGAGGACATCGGCTGTGAATATCAACGCCACCCTCCTCGGCCAAGCAGTTGCTTTTTTCATCTTCGTAGTGTTTTGCATGAAGTACGTATGGCCGCCGCTGATGGCTGCCATCGAAGCCCGTCAGAAAGAAATCGCTGACGGCCTCTCTTCTGCAGAACGTGCCAAGAAAGATCTGGAGCTGGCCAAGGCCAACGCCACCGATCAGCTGAAAGAAGCCAAGCTTCAGGCTGCTGAAATCATCGATCAGGCCAACAAACGCAAGGCCCAGATCATTGATGAGGCCGCTGTCGGAGCCCAAGCTGAGCGGGAAAAAATCCTGGCTCAGGGCCGTGCAGAGATCGAAGCTGAACGTCATCGTGCCAAAGAAGAACTGCGCAAGCAGGTTGCTGCTCTTGCCATCGCGGGTGCAGAGAAGATCCTGGCACGCCAAATCGACCAGGCTGCCAACAGCGACATCGTCGACAAACTGGTAGCAGAACTGTAACGGGAACGGGGCTATGTCTGAACTGACTACAATCGCTCGCCCCTACGCCAAGGCTGCTTTCGAGTTTGCCGTTGAGCACAAGGCGGTTGACCAATGGCTGGAGATGCTCGATTTCGCCGCTCAGGTGGCAGAAAACGAGACCATGCACAGCCTGGTAAACGGCTCCGTTGCTGCCGAAGAACTGGCAAAGTTGTTTGTCGGTGTCTGCGGTGAGCAGCTCAACGAGCACGGTCAGAACCTGATCCGGGTGATGGCCGAGAATGGTCGCTTGGGTGTGCTGCCGGCGGTCGTTGCCGAATTCGTCGCGCTCAAGGCTGAACTGGACAAAGAAGTTCAGGCTGACGTGATTTCGGCGATCGAACTGACCGACCAGCAGAAAGCCAATATTCAGGCTTCTCTGGAACAACGTCTCGCGCGCAAAGTGAAGCTGAATTGCAGCACAGATGCGTCCTTGATGGCCGGGGTGCTCATCAAGGCCGGTGATCTCGTTATCGACGGCACGGTCCGCGGTAAGCTGGATCGCATGGCCGATGCGCTGCAATCTTGATTGGGGTATTAGAGCATGCAACTGAATTCCACTGAAATCGCCGAGCTGATCAAGCAGCGCATTGCGCAGTTTGATGTCAAAAGCGAAGCGCGTAACGAAGGTACCATCGTTTCTGTAAGCGACGGTATCATTCGTATCCACGGTCTGGCCGATGCCATGCAGGGTGAGATGATCGAGCTGCCGGGCAACCGCTTCGCTCTGGCATTGAACCTGGAGCGTGACTCCGTTGGTGCCGTAGTAATGGGTCCCTATGCTGATCTGGCCGAAGGGATGAAGGTAAAGGGTACCGGCCGCATTCTGGAAGTGCCGGTCGGTCGTGGTCTGTTGGGCCGGGTGGTCAACACCCTGGGTCAGCCGATCGACGGTAAGGGTCCGGTAGACAACGACGGCTTCTCGCCGATCGAAGTGATCGCCCCGGGCGTTATCGAGCGTAAGTCTGTTGACCAGCCAGTCCAGACCGGTCTGAAAGCCATCGATGCCATGATCCCTATCGGTCGTGGCCAGCGTGAGCTGATCATCGGTGACCGCCAGGTTGGTAAGACCGCCATCGCCATCGACACCATCATCAACCAGAAAGATTCCGGCATTAAGTGCGTCTACGTTGCGATCGGCCAGAAGGCCTCCACCATCGCCAACGTGGTGCGCAAGCTGGAAGAGCACGGTGCCCTGGCCAACACCATCGTGGTCGTGGCTTCTGCCTCCGAAGCGGCTGCTCTGCAGTACCTGGCTCCCTACGCCGGTTGCTCCATGGGCGAGTACTTCCGTGACCGCGGCGAAGACGCACTGATCATCTATGATGACCTGTCCAAGCAGGCCGTTGCCTATCGCCAGATCTCCCTGCTGCTGCGCCGTCCGCCTGGACGTGAAGCTTACCCGGGTGACGTCTTCTATCTGCACTCCCGTCTGCTGGAGCGTGCTGCTCGCGTCAACGCCGAGTACGTAGAGAAGTTCACCAATGGTGCCGTGAAAGGCCAGACCGGTTCCCTGACCGCCCTGCCGATCATCGAAACCCAGGCCGGTGACGTCTCCGCGTTCGTTCCGACCAACGTGATCTCCATCACCGATGGCCAGATCTTCCTGACCTCCCAGCTGTTCAACTCCGGTATTCGTCCGGCGGTTGACCCGGGTATCTCCGTATCCCGTGTGGGCGGTGCTGCTCAGACCAAGATCGTCAAGAAGCTGTCCGGTGGTATCCGTACCGCGCTGGCCCAGTACCGCGAACTGGCGGCATTTGCCCAGTTCTCTTCCGACCTGGACGATGCTACTCGCAAGCAGCTGGATCACGGTCAGAAAGTCACCGAGCTGATGAAGCAGAAGCAGTACTCTCCGATGAGCGTGGCCCAGCAATCCCTGGTGCTGTTCGCCGCCGAGAAGGGTTATCTCGCCGATGTCGAACTGAGCAAGATCGTCGACTTCGAAGCCGCTCTGCTCTCTTACGCCAATACCCAGCATGCCGAGCTGATGGCTGAAATCAATGCCAAGGCCGACTACAACGACGCGATCGTTGGCAAGCTGACTGCGTTGCTGGATGACTTCAAGGCAACCCAGACCTGGTAAGCGTGTGTGGCAGCGTAAGCTGCCACCTGATGGAGAGAAGAGATGGCCGGCGCAAAAGAGATACGTAACAAGATCGGGAGTGTGAAGAACACTCAGAAGATCACCAGCGCTATGGAAATGGTGGCAGCGAGCAAGATGCGCCGTGCGCAGGAACGCATGTCTGCCAGCCGTCCGTACGCTGAAACCATGCGCAAGGTGATCGGCCATATCGCTCAGGGGAACTTGGAATACAAGCACCCCTACCTCATCGAACGTGAGGTGAAGCGAGTGGGTTACATCGTCGTCTCCACCGACCGTGGCCTGTGTGGTGGTCTGAACATCAACCTGTTCAAGGCTGCCCTCAATGATATGAAGCAATGGAGCGCGAAAGGTGCCAAGGTTGACCTGGCATTGATCGGTAACAAGGCCTCCAACTTCTTTGAACGGCACGGCGCCAAGGTGAAAGCCCACGTCTCCGGACTGGGTGACAACCCGAGCGTCAATGACCTGATCGGTTCAGTGAAGGTCATGCTGAAGGCTTACGACAACGGTGAGATTGACAGGCTGTATCTGGTGTACAACAAGTTCGTCAACACCATGGTTCAGCAACCAAAAGTCGATCAACTGCTGCCTTTGCCCGTAACAGAAGACAGCAAGCTCGCCAAGAAGCACCACTGGGACTACCTCTATGAGCCGGATCCCAAGCAACTGCTGGATACCCTGCTGATTCGCTACGTCGAATCCCAGGTCTACCAGGGTGTGGTAGAAAACTTGGCAAGTGAACAGGCAGCCCGAATGGTTGCCATGCAAGCCGCGACTGACAACGCCGGCAACCTGATTAACGATCTGCAACTGGTATACAACAAGGCCCGTCAGGCCAGTATTACCCAGGAGCTCACAGAGATCGTTTCCGGTGCTGCTGCGGTGTAAGGCAAGGGTTATCAAAGGTTTAGAGGATTTGACATGAGTAACGGTTTCATCGTCCAAATCATCGGCGCTGTGGTGGACATCGAGTTCCCGCAGAATGCCGTGCCCCAGGTGTACGATGCACTGAAGGTTGTCAGCGAAGGCCAAGGCCAGGGTCTGGTACTGGAAGTTCAGCAACAGATCGGCGGCGGCGTCGTGCGTTGCATCACCATGGGTTCCTCCGACGGTCTGCGTCGTGGGTTGGAAGTAGTTAACAGCGGCAAGGCCATCCAGGTACCGGTCGGTACCTCGACCCTGGGCCGTATCATGAACGTACTGGGCGACCCCATCGACGAGAAGGGTCCGATCGGCGAAGAAGAGCGTTGGTCCATCCACCGCGAAGCCCCCAGCTACGAAGATCAGTCCAACAGCACCGAGCTGCTGGAGACCGGCATCAAGGTTATCGACCTGGTATGTCCGTTCGCCAAGGGTGGTAAGGTTGGTCTGTTCGGCGGCGCCGGTGTAGGCAAGACCGTCAACATGATGGAGCTGATCCGTAACATCGCGATCGAGCACAGCGGTTACTCCGTGTTCGCCGGTGTAGGTGAGCGTACCCGTGAGGGTAACGACTTCTACCACGAGATGATGGAGTCCAACGTACTGGACAAAGTATCTCTGGTTTACGGTCAGATGAACGAGCCGCCCGGAAACCGTCTGCGCGTGGCGCTGACCGGCCTGACCATGGCCGAGAAGTTCCGTGACGAAGGTCGTGACGTGCTGTTCTTCGTGGACAACATCTACCGTTACACCCTGGCCGGTACCGAAGTATCCGCACTGCTGGGCCGTATGCCCTCCGCAGTAGGTTACCAGCCGACCCTGGCCGAGGAGATGGGTGTTCTGCAAGAGCGCATCACCTCCACCAAGACCGGTTCCATCACCTCCGTCCAGGCCGTTTACGTGCCTGCGGATGACTTGACCGACCCGTCTCCGGCGACCACCTTCGCCCACCTGGATGCGACCGTCGTACTGTCCCGTCAGATCGCGGCTCTGGGTATCTACCCGGCCGTTGACCCGCTGGACTCCACCTCCCGTCAGCTGGATCCGCTGGTGGTTGGCAAGGAGCACTACGAGACCGCTCGTGGCGTTCAGACCGTACTGCAGCGCTACAAGGAGCTGAAGGACATCATCGCCATCCTGGGTATGGATGAACTGTCAGAAGAAGACAAACTGACCGTAGCCCGTGCCCGTAAGATCGAGCGTTTCCTGTCCCAGCCGTTCTTCGTGGCAGAAGTGTTTACCGGTTCTCCGGGCAAATACGTGCCGCTGAAGGAAACCATCCGTGGCTTCCAGGGCATCCTGAAGGGCGAGTATGACGATCTGCCGGAGCAGGCGTTCTACATGGTTGGCGGCATCGACGAAGTCGTCGAGAAGTCCAAGAAACTGTAAGCCTCGATAGGAGGGCCCATGGCTGAGATGATCTCCTTTCACCTGGATGTGGTGAGCGCCGAAGGAAAACTGTTTTCCGGTCGCGTGCAATCTGCCCAGGTATCAGGCTCCGAAGGTGAGCTGGGTCTCCGCCACGGTCATGCTCCGTTGCTGACTGCCATCAAGCCGGGCCTGGTCCGCTTGATCAAGCAAAATGGTAGCGAAGAGGTGCTGTACATCTCCGGCGGCATGCTGGAAGTACAACCCGAAGCCGTGACCGTGCTGGCCGATACCGCCATTCGCGCAGACGATCTGGATGAGGCGAAAGCCCAGGAAGCCAAACGTCGTGCCGAAGAGCGGATCAACAGCTCCCATGGTGATATCGACTATGCTCAGGCGTCTGCCGAGCTGGCCAAAGCGATGGCCCAGCTGCGGGTTATCGATATCGTCAAAAAGAATTACCGCTAATCACGGTGATGCAAAAAGCGACCTTCGGGTCGCTTTTTTTTTGCCCGTTGGATAGACTCCGCCCAGCATTTCCACCTGTTTCAAAGGCTAGCTATGTCTCTCAACGTCGTGATCCTGGCTGCGGGCAAAGGCACCCGCATGCGTTCCTCCCTGCCCAAGGTGCTGCACCCCGTGGCCAACAAGCCCATGGTCTCCCATGTGATCGAGACCGCTCGCCAGATTGGTGCCGAACAGTTGCACCTGGTCTATGGCCACGGTGCCGAGCTGCTCAAGGAGCGGATCGTCGCGGAAGATGTGAACTGGGTACTGCAGGCCCAGCAGCTGGGAACCGGCCACGCGGTGGCCCAGGCCATCCCGTTCTGGAACGACGAAGACGACGTGCTGGTGCTGTACGGCGATACCCCGCTGATCCAGCCGGAGACCCTGCAACGGCTGCTGGCCGCCAAGGCAAGCGATGGCATGGCGCTGCTGACCGTGGTGCTGGACAACCCGACCGGTTATGGCCGCATCGTGCGCAGCAATGGCCAGGTGGTCGGCATCGTCGAGCAGAAGGATGCCAATGCCGAGCAGCTGGCCATCCGTGAAGTGAACACCGGCGTGCTGGTGGCCAACGGTGGCCAGCTGCGCAGCTGGCTGTCGCGTCTGGACAACAAGAATGCCCAGGGCGAGTTCTACCTGACCGACGTCATCGCCATGGCCCATGGGGATGGCTGTGCCATCGCCGCCGTCCACCCGGACAGCGCCATGGAAGTGGAAGGGGCCAACAACCGGGTGCAGCTGGCGGCGCTCGAGCGCAGCTACCAGCAGATGCAGGCCGAGAAGCTGATGATCGCTGGCGCCACCCTGATCGATCCGGCCCGTTTCGATCTGCGGGGTTCCCTGGAAATCGGGGAGGAGGTGGTGATCGACGTCAACGTCATCATCGAAGGCAAGGTGGTGCTGGGCAATCACGTGCGCATCGGTGCCGGCAGCGTATTGAAGGATTGCGTGATCGGCGACCACTCCGAGGTGAAACCTTACTCCGTCATCGAAGGTGCGCAAATTGCTGACCAGTGCTCGGTCGGGCCCTTTACCCGCCTGCGCCCGGGTGCCGTGCTGGAGCAGGATGCCCATGTCGGCAACTTCGTCGAGATGAAGAAGGCCCGGCTGGGTGTGGGCTCGAAGTGCGGTCATCTGACCTATCTGGGCGATGCGGAGATCGGTGCCAAGGTGAACATCGGTGCCGGCACCATCACCTGCAATTACGACGGGGTGAACAAGTTCCAGACCATCATCGAGGACGATGTCTTCGTCGGCTCCGATACCCAGCTGGTGGCGCCGGTGAGGATCGGCAAGGGGGCGACCCTGGGGGCCGGCTCCACCATCACCAAGGATGTGGCGGAAAACGAGCTGGTGATCACCCGGGTGCCCCAGCGCCACATTCCGAACTGGCCCCGTCCGGTCAAGAAGAAGTGATGCCCGATCAATGAAATGCAAACCGGCGCCCGAGGGCGCCGGTTTTTTTGCTTATGGCTGATGGCTGGTGTTACAGGTCGATGGCTGGGGGGGCCGCCCATGCGGTGGCGGAGGGACTGCTCTCCATCACCTGATACCAGTCGAGCTTGCGAGTCAGCCCCATGACCAGCGCCAGGGTGGCGAACAGCAGCAGGGCACCGAGCAACAGGGCTGTCTCCTCGGCCTGCAGCAGCCCGAACAGAATGGCGTAGACCAGCCCCAGCAGGGCGGCGAATCCCATGCCCTGTTTCGGGCCGCCCAGCACATGGCTCAGGTAGAAGCCATTGAGGGCCACACTGGCCAGGGCGGCAATGAGATAGGCCCAGGTAAAGCCGAGATGCTCGGTCAGCGCCAGCAGCACCAGATAGAAGATGGCCAGCCCCATGCCCACCAGCGCGTACTGGATGGGGTGTACCCGCAGCCCCTTGAGCAGCTCGAACATGAAGAAGCTGATGAAGGTGAGGCCGATGAACAGCAGGGCATATTTGGCGGCCCGCTCGTTCAGCTGATAGTGATCCACCGGTTGCACCAGGCTGACGCTGAATGACGGCAGTTTGGTGCCCGCTCCCTTCATCATGCGGTTGAAGCGGCTCTCCATGTCGGTGGCGAACCAGCTGGTCTGCCAGCTTGCCTCGAACCCTTGATCCGCAAGGGTGCGTTCACCGGGCAGAAAGTCGCCGAGAAAATTGGGATGGGGCCAGTTGCCGCTCAGGTGAAACCGGCTGTCCTGTCCGAGCGGCACCACTTCCAGCGCGTTCATGCCCTGCAGATCCAGCTCGATGCGAAAGCGGCCATCTTCGTCTGGCAAGGCGTCGAGCGGGGCATGGATCCCCACTCGCCCGTCTCCCAGCTGGGCGCCAGGTGCAAACGGGATGCGTTGCTCCCCCCATTGCAGTTCGGGTACGCGGCTGATGCCCCGGGCATCGGAGAGGATCAGGCTGAGATAGGGTTTGCCCGGCGCCAGGGCGGGATCCGCCGGGTCGAAGCTCAGGTTCGGGTTGCCGGCCACCAGCCCCTTGTCAGCCAGGCTAGTGGGCATCAGGCCGGAGAGGGAGAGGCGACTGTGATAAATCTGGGCCTGATAGATACCGAGCTTGCGCGGGGTCACCTCCATGCTGGCCCGCACGTCCAGCCTCTTGGGCAGCAGGTAGCGATAGACCTGCTCCTTGCGCACGAAATGTTTGCCATCCTGCTCGACGGTGACTGTCCGGGTATAGGGCTGTACCAGTACGGGCCCCATCAGGCGCTGGGGCCCGCTGTGGCTGGCCATGATGCTGTGAATGGCCTGACTGCGATAGGCCTGGCGCTCCCGATTCAGCTCCATGATGGCGTGAACCGGGATCATCATCAGCAGGCAGAGCAACAGCAGCAGGGCGATCTTGTGGGTGAAAATCTGTTTGACCATGACACGTCTCCTTGTTGTTGAACGGGAGTGTGCCGGGGTCGCGTGAAGGGAGGATGGGGCAGTGTGAAGTAGTGGTGAAGGGGGATAAAAAAACCGGCGCAAGGCGCCGGTGTTGCTGGCATCAGAGTGTCTTCAACCGGGCCGGCAGGGCGGCGAACACCTCCTCCCTGGCCCTGAGGGAAGCGAACTGCTTGCCCGGCTTCTGGATAACGGTGTGGACGAAGATGAGCGTCTTGTCCTGTTTGCTGGCCCAGCCGACGAACCAGCCGATCTGCTGCTCCCTGTCCAGGCTGCCATCCAGCAGCTTGGGGTAACCCATGCCGGTCTTGCCGTGGATCTGCCAACCGTCGATGTCGGGCTGACGCATCAGGTTGGCGGTATGGCGCAGGGTCTTGGCGGAGACCGGCAGCTTGCCGCTCACCATCTTGCCAAGGAAGCGGGCTTGCTCCTGGGGGCTGATGGCGAGGCTGGCGCTGAGCCAGGCCTGGGTCAGACCGTCGTGCTTGCCCTGGTTGCCTTCGAGATCCCGGTTGCCGTAGTCGAAGCTGTCCACGTAGTGCTGGAAGCGAGCCTCTCCCAGCCACTCGGTGAGGCGCTGCGAGTACCAGATGACCGAGAATTGCATCCAGCTGCTCGGGGTGGTGGTCTGTTTCCACTCCGGCAGGAAATCAGGATCACCGGCCTTGAACGGCAGGGCCGGCAGTTGTTCATCCACCAGGAAGCCGCTGTCATAGCCCATCAGTGCCAGCGGGATCTTGAAGGTGGAGGCCGGGGTCAACTGGGCGGCACAGTCCCCCTGGGTGCTGACGGGTTTGCCGGTTCCATCGGCAAACAGCATGCAGCCAGAAGCGGCGCTGGCAGGCAGTGCACAGAAGAGGCCGGCGGCAAGCAGACCGGACAACAGCATACGGGGCATATCTATCTCCTTGATTAATATGAATGCGCATCGACGGGGACGGTCGTCATCGAGGAGGTGCAGCTTAGCCCGGCTCTGTGTGCTTGGTGTGAAGTGTCCTCAGTTGCCGGGCAGCCAGAGTGTGGCCAGCACCCCCCCGTCCGGCTGATTGGCAAGAGCAAGATGGCCGCCGTGCTGGCGTGCCACCTCCATGGCAAAACTGAGCCCGAGGCCGCTGCTTTTTCCCTTGTCTGGCCTTGGCAGGGAGTAGAAACGCTCGAAAATCCTGGGCAGCGCAAAGTCGGGAATGCCTGGCCCCTGATCCCGCACCCGGAAGCAATAACCCCCCTCCACCATGGCGCCGCTCAGCACCAGGGTACTGCCGATGGGGGCGAAATCGAGGGCGTTGTCCAGCAGGTTGCCAAGGGCCTGCTCCACCAGCAGGGGATCCCACTTCTGCTTCTGACCTTCCCCCAGCTCGGCGTGCAGGGCGATCTGGCGGCGCTGGGCCTGGATCTGGCGGGCGTCGAGCACCCGTCTGCCCAGCCGGGCCGGCTCAACGGATTGTCTGTCCAGCCCCTGCCCTGATTCGAGGCGGGCGAGTTGCAGCATGCGCTCGATCAGTTGTTGCATGCGGGCCGTCTCCAGATTGATGTTGCCGATAAAGCGCTTTGCGATGTCCGGCGGCGGCGCCTCGGCCAGGATCTCCCCCGCCCCGCGAATGGCCGCCAGCGGGCTTTTGAGCTCGTGGGTCAGGCTGTGGACATAGGCCTCGATATAGGCCTTGCCGTCCAGTTGGCGGCGCATGGTTTCCAGGGAGTGGCCTAGCCTGTCCAGTTCGGGGCTGTAGAGGCGCGGCAGGCTGGCGGGCTGACCCTGGCTGATTGCATCCGCATAGTGCACCAGCTTGCCGATGGCGCGGTTGAGCCACCACACCAGCAGGGCGCCGATGAGCAGGGAGATGCACAGCAGCAGAGCCGCCCCCTGCAGCAACTGGTGCTCGCTGCGCTCTATCATGGGCAGCAGGGTGCGGTTGGGCTTGGCGACGGTGAGGGAACCCAGGATGTCGTCCCCTTCCCGTAGCGGGGCGGCGACGTGCATCACCGAGCTGGCGGGATCGTCAGGATCGCTGCGGGTGCTGCGGGCGCCGTATTCGCCGCGCAGGGTCAGGTAGACGTCGTTCCAGCGAGAGTAGTCCTTGCCCAGATCCACCCCGTCCGAGTCGTAGACCACCTTGCCCCAGCGGTCGACCACATAGATGCGGTACTCCGCCTGCTGCTTGAGGTGGCCGTCGATGAGGGCGTTGATGGGGTTCTGGTTGAGGCGGGCGAAGGCGCTGGCGAGCCGGCCATTCGCCATCTTCCCTTCCTGCATGTCGTCCAGGGCCAGGGGGGCCAGCATCTGGGCCATGTCCACCAGGGTGTCTTCGGTGGCGCTGCGCACCCCGGGCTTGATCTCCTCGACGAAGATCTCCAGCACGAACCAGGCGGCCAGCGCAAAGATCAGCACCAGCCCGCACAGCAGTTGCAGTCCGATCCTCATGTCAGCCTCCGGCAGGTGCCCGGCAGCTAGGCGTTCATGCCAGCTCCAGGCTGTAGCCCAGCCCGCGGTGGGTCAGGATCAGGTTGGCTTCCGGGTCCCGTTCCCTCAGCTTGGCCCGCAGGGTCTTGATGTGGGTGTCGACGGTGCGATCCAGACTCTCTTCCGCATCCTGCCACACCAGATCCATCAGCTGCTGGCGGGAGTAGACCCGACCCGGCGCCTGCATCAGGGTCTTGAGCAGCAGGTACTCATAGCGGGTGAGCGTCAGGGGCTGGCCCAGGAAGCAGATTCGTGCCCGCTCCTCGTCCAGGGCGAGTGGCTGTATCGGCTGGTAGGGGGCGGGCTGGCTGCGGCGCAGGATGACCCGCACCCGGGCGCATACCTCACGGGGTGAGAAGGGTTTGGCCACATAGTCGTCTGCCCCTATCTCCAGCCCGATCAGCCTGTCTATCTCCTCGCTGCGGGCGGTGAGAAACATCAGGGGAATATCGGTCAGTGCCCGCACCCGCTTGCACAGTTCGAAACCGCTGATGTCCGGCAGCCCCACATCCAGGATCAAAAAATCCGGTCGCGTCTGTTCCAGTCGCGCCAGCAACGGCTGACCGAGGGGAAACCACTCCACCTCGAAACCATCGGTCTGCAGGGCATAGATCAGGGTATCGGCAATGCTGGCTTCATCTTCCACCAGCCAGATGAGTCGTTTTTGCATGGCGTCCTCGTCGCAAATCGGCTCCTCATTCTGGCATCGAACCAAATCGGATCCTATTTGCCGTTTGATTTTTCCCGAAAAGGCATTAATATTTCGCCATTCTTTCTAATCGAAACTTATAAATGACCAAACGCAACACACAGCAGCGCCGTCACACCATAGTGAGTCTGGTGCAGGAGCAGGGGGAAGTCAGTGTCGATGCCCTGGCCAAACACTTCGCCACCTCCGAAGTGACCATCCGCAAAGATCTGGCGGTACTGGAGACCGGTGGCCTGTTGCTGCGTCGCTACGGCGGTGCCGTTCCCCTCCCCAGCGAGATGGTGGTGGACAGCAACCCGGAACAAGTTTCGAATCGAAAGATGGCCATTGCCCGCGCCG
Source organism: Aeromonas sp. PS2Canimalfood6 (assembly GCF_048276795.1). NCBI lineage: Bacteria > Pseudomonadati > Pseudomonadota > Gammaproteobacteria > Aeromonadales > Aeromonadaceae > Aeromonas > Aeromonas sp. PS2Canimalfood6. Next base: position 14,590 of record NZ_JBLUXC010000012.1, on the reverse strand, counting down.
CGGCCGAGCGGATCCGCGATCACAACCGCGTCATCATCGACAGCGGCAGCACCACCAGCGCCATGATCCCCATGCTGGGCAACAAGCGCGGCCTCATCGTCATGACCAACTCCCTCAATGTGGCCGGTGCCCTGCGCGAGCTGGAAAACGAGCCCACCCTGCTGATGACTGGCGGGACCTGGGATCCCCATTCCGAATCATTCCAGGGTCAGGTGGCGGAGCGGGTGCTGCGCTCCTATGACTTCGACCAGCTCTTCATCGGTGCCGATGGCATCGACCCGGAGCGGGGCACCACCACCTTCAACGAGCTGGTGGGCCTCTCCCGGGTCATGGCCGAAGTGTCACGGGAGGTCATCGTCATGGTGGAGTCGGAAAAGATCGGCCGAAAGATCCCCAATCTCGAGCTGCCCTGGTCCGGCATCCATACCCTGGTGACCGACGAGGGGCTGAGCAATGCGGCCAGAGAACAGATTCAGGCCAGGGGGATCACGCTGATTTGCGCTCCCGTGGCCGTGTGATTTGAACAAACCATTATCCAACCGGATTAACGTCTTACGTTTCAAGGAGAAGTCTATGTGTGGCATCGTCGGGGCCGTCGCCCAACGTGATGTGGCTGAAATCCTGGTAGAGGGCCTGCGCCGTCTGGAATACCGTGGCTACGATTCGGCCGGTGTCGCCGTGTTCAGCGCCAACCAGCCGCTGCAGCGGGTGCGTCGCCTCGGCAAGGTAGCCGAGTTGGCCAAGGCACTGGAGGAGCAGTCCGTCCACGGTGGTACCGGCATTGCCCACACCCGCTGGGCTACCCATGGCGAGCCGTCCGAGCGCAATGCTCACCCCCATGTCTCCGAGCATATCGTAGTGGTGCACAACGGCATCATCGAGAACCACGAAGAGCTGCGCGAAGAGCTCAAGGCGCTGGGCTATGTGTTCAGCTCCGACACCGACACCGAGGTGATTGCCCACCTGGTGCACCACGAGCTGAAATCCGCCCCCAGCCTGCTGGTGGCCATGCAGGTAGCGGTGAAGCAGCTGCGCGGCGCCTACGGCACCGTGGTCATGGACAGCCGTGACGACAGCCGCGTGGTGGTGGCCCGTTCCGGCTCCCCCCTGGTGATCGGCCGCGGCATCGGCGAGAACTTCATCGCCTCCGACCAGATGGCCCTGCTGCCGGTGACCCGCCGCTTCATCTTCCTGGAAGAGGGCGATGTGGCCGAAGTGACCCGCCGCGACGTGCACATCTTCGATACCGACGGCGAGGCCGTGGTGCGCGAAGAGCTGGAGTCCGAGCTCTCCCACGATGCCGGTGACAAGGGCGAATACAGACACTACATGCTCAAGGAGATCTACGAGCAGCCCAAGGCCATCACCAACACCCTGGAAGGCCGCCTGGGCAGCGATCACGTGGTGGTCGAGTCCTTCGGCAACGGCGCCCGCGCCATTTTCGACAAGGTCGAGCACGTCCAGATCGTCGCCTGCGGTACCTCCTACAACTCCGGCATGGTGGCGCGCTACTGGTTCGAAGAGATCGCCGGCGTCTCCTGCGACGTGGAGATCGCCTCCGAGTTCCGCTATCGCAAGTCGGTGGTGCGCCCCAACAGCCTGCTGGTGACCCTCTCCCAGAGCGGCGAGACTGCCGATACCCTGGCCGCCCTGCGGTTGGCCAAGGAGTCCGGTTACATGAGCTCCCTGGCCATCTGCAACGTACCGGGCTCCTCCCTGGTGCGCGAATCCGACCTGGCCTTCATGACACGTGCGGGGGCAGAAATCGGGGTGGCGTCCACCAAGGCGTTCACCACCCAGCTGGCTGGTCTGCTGATGCTGGTGGCCTCCGTCGGTCACTGCCGTGGCAACCTGAGCGCCGCCGCCGAGGCCGAACTGGTCAAGGCGCTGCAAGCCCTGCCTGTGCGCATCAAGGAGAGCCTGGCCCTGGCCAAGCAGATCGAGACTCTGGCCGAAGAGTTTGCCGACAAGCACCACAGCCTGTTCCTCGGTCGTGGCAGCCAGTACCCCATCGCCATGGAAGGGGCGCTCAAACTCAAGGAGATCTCCTACATCCACGCCGAGGCCTATGCCGCCGGTGAGTTGAAGCATGGCCCGCTGGCGCTGATCGATGCCGAGATGCCTATCATAGTGGTAGCGCCGAACAACGACCTGCTGGAGAAGCTGAAGTCCAACGTGGAAGAGGTGCGTGCCCGTGGCGGGATCCTCTATGTGTTCGCCGATGCGGACGCCGGTTTCAAGAGCGACGAGACCATGCGGGTGATGAGCCTGAACCACGTGGAAGAGATGATCGCGCCGATCGTCTATACCGTGCCGCTGCAGTTGCTCTCCTACCACGTCGCCCTCATCAAGGGCACCGACGTGGATCAACCGCGCAACCTGGCCAAATCCGTGACTGTGGAATAAGCGCTGTCGGGTGGGGGAACAGGCTCCCCCACCAAGGAAAACAGCCCGTCCGAAGGCCGGCGCACCAACCCAGTGGTGCGCCGGCCTTTTTAATTCAAGTTGTTGAAAGCAGATGGTTTATTTAGGGACTAAGCTTCCTCCAGACCGAGTGGTTCATGGGATGGCCACTCACTCATCTGATTGGAGCCTCGATCACCATGAATCACTCTCAAGACCTTCATCAGCCCGCCACCATACTGGTGGTGGACGATACCCCGGACAACCTGATGCTGATGGCTGCCTTGCTCAATGAGAAGTACAGGGTCAAGCTTGCCAACAGTGGCGACAAGGCGCTGCGCATCCTGCAGGGGGATCCCCTGCCTGACCTGATCCTGCTGGACATCATGATGCCGGGCCTGTCCGGTCATCAGGTGGCCGAGCGGCTCCAGCAAGATTCCCGTACCCGCCACGTCCCCATCATCTTCCTCACCGCCATGGCCGCCATGGAGAACGAGGTGCAGGGGCTGGCGCTGGGGGCCGTCGATTACATCACCAAGCCCATCAATCCGGCGCGGGTGCTGGCGCGGGTCGATACCCAGCTCAAGATCAAGGCCGCCGCCGACTTCCTACGGGATCAGAACGACTTTCTCGAGCAGGAGGTCCAGCGCCGCACCCGCGAGGTGATGGCCATCCAGGACGTGACGATTCACGCCATGGCGTCCCTGGCGGAGACCCGCGACAACGAGACCGGCAACCATATCCGCCGTACCCAGCACTACGTCAAGCTGCTCGCCGAGTTGCTGCGCGACCACCCGAGGTTCAGCCACTTCCTCGACGACGACACTATCAGGCTGCTGTTCAAGTCTGCCCCCCTGCACGACATCGGCAAGGTCGGCATCCCGGATCATATCCTGCTCAAGCCCGGCCGCCTGACGGTGGAGGAGTTCGAGATCATGATGACCCACACCACTCTGGGGCGGGATGCCATCCAGCATGCCGAGGATCAGCTGGGGATCTCGGTGGACTTTCTGCGTCTGGCCAAGGAGATCGCCTACAGCCACCAGGAGAAATGGGATGGCAGCGGCTATCCGCAGGGGCTGGCCGGGGATGCCATTCCCATCAGCGCCCGACTGATGGCGGTGGCCGACGTCTATGACGCGCTGATCAGCCGCCGGGTATACAAGGCCGGCATGCTCCACGAGGAGGCGGTGGACATCATCCGTCAGGGCGGTGGCTGGCACTTCGATCCCGATGTCTGCGCCGCCTTCCTGTCCGCCGCCGAGCAATTCCAGGCCATCGCCGAGCGCTTCACCGACAGCGATGATGATATGGCCAAGCATCAGGCGGCCATGGCGAACAGCATCCCTAAACCCTGAATCAGGAGCCCATGATGAGAGTGCTTTCCCTGCTTGAGCGGCTCGCGCTGCCACACAAGCTGATACTGGGGTTCGCCGTGCTGCTGGCGCTGGCGCTGGCGCTCGGCATACAGAGCCTGCGCACTCAGGACAAATTGACCCGAGACCTGGATCACCTCTACAGCAAGGACCTGGTGGGCGCCCTCCACCTGCACGAGGCCAGGGTACAGTTGCCACATATATTGCAGGCCTTGCACAAGGCCATAGGCAGTACCAACTCCGAGGTCAGGCTCGAGGCGCTCAAACAGATGCAGGACGCCCAACAACGTCTCCATGAGGAGCTGGCCCAGGCCAAGCCGACCCTCTGGCGTACCGAAAACCTGATCAGTGCGTCTGACCTCGATCTGCAACTCGAACGCCATCAAAAACTCGGCGACAAGGCCTTGCAGCTAACCGCCCAGGGGCGCCAGGCGCAGGCGCAGGCGTTGCTCAACAGCGATGAATTTGAGCAGCTGGATGCCCGTGTGGATGCGATGCTGGAAAACATAGCCAGGGTCAAGCAGAGCGCGCTGCGGGATCTGGTCATGGAGACGACCACCTATGCCAAGCGCAGCAGCCTGCTCACCTCCATCCTGCTGCTGGGGGGGTTGGCGCTGGCGCTGATGCTCTCCTGGCTGGTCAGCAAGTCGATCCGCAACCCGCTCGATCGGGTGCGCCGTGCCGTGGACCAGCTGGCGGCCGGTCAGCTGGATCAACCCATCCCCCACGTCGATCTGCACAACGAGACCGGCGATCTGGCGCGGGCCATCGCCACCCTGCAACTCGAATCGCGCCAGCTCGATCTGCAGCGCAGGGTCAGGTCGCAGGTCTCCCTGTTGCAGGCCGATCTGCAGCAGGCTGAGACCCCGCAGGAACTGGCCCAGGCCTTCTTCGCTCGCATGGCCCCCTCCCTCGGCATCTGCCAGGGGGCGCTCTACAGCCTGCACCAGGGCTCGAGCAGCCTGCAGCTGCTGGGCGGCTATGCCAACGATCCTGCCCATCCGCTGGCCACCGTGGTGGCCCTCGGCGAGGGGCTGCTCGGCCAGTGCGCGCGCGATCGTCAGCCGCGTCAGCTGGAGGGGTTGCCGGCCTCCTTCTGGCATATGAGTTCCCAGCTCGGGGGGGCCCCGGCCAGCTATCTGCAGGTGCAGCCCGTGCTGCGCGGCGAGCGTCTGCTCGGGGTGCTGGAGCTGGCGGGTTTCCACCCCATCGGGGAGACCGAGGCCCTGCTGTTGCAGGAGGTACTGCCCAGGCTGGCTGGCGCCATGGCCATCATGGAGCGCAGTGAAGCCGCCCTGGCCCTGTTGCAGGAGACCCGCCGCCAGGCCGACGAGATGGGGGAGCAGACCCTGCAGCTCGAACGTCAGGCGGTGGAGCTGGAGTCCCAGCAGAGTGCCCTGCGGGCCACCGAGGCCTGGTATCGCGGCATCATAGAGGCGGCGCCGGACGGCATGCTGGTGATCGGCGCCGACGGCCTCATCCTGCTGACCAACCCGCAGCTGGATCAGCTGTTTGGCTATGGCGCGGGCGAGCTGATCGGCCAGCCCATCGAGTGTCTGGTGCCCGAGAGCGGCCGCGGTCAGCATGTGGCGCTGCGCGACGAATTCATCGTCCACGGCACCACCCGTCAGATGGGGGCCAACATCGAGGATCTGCAGGGGGTGCGCAAGGATGGCGGCCTGTTCTCCGTGGAGATAGGCCTCTCCCATCTACCCACCCTGGCCGGGCGTGGCACCTGCGTCTGTGCCTCGGTACGGGACGTGAGCGAGCGCAGGGCCATGGGGGCCAGGCTGCGTACCGCCAGCGAGCGCCTGACCCTGGCACAGGAGGCGGGTGGCATCGGGCTGTTCGACATCGATCTCCTGACCGGCCGCAACTACTGGACTCCGCAGCTGGAGAGCATGTTTGGGCTGGAGCCGGGAGGTTTCGGCGGTGATCAGGAGCACTGGAAGGCACTGCTGCATCCCGACGATGTGGCCACCGCCGCTGCGACCTTCGATCATGCGCTCGAAGAGGGGGCCGATCGGGTTGAGTTCGATTTTCGCATCGTGCGCCACAACGATGGCATGGTGCGCACCTTCAAGTCCCTGTGCCGCTTCACCCGCACTCAGGATGGGACGCCTCTGCGTGCCACCGGGGTCAACATCGATGTGACCGCGCTGACCGAAGCGCGGGCGGCGGCGGAGGAGGCGACCCAGGCCAAGAGCGCCTTCCTCGCCAATATGAGCCACGAGATCCGCACCCCCATGAACGCCATCATCGGCATGAGCCACCTGGCCCTGCGCACCCAGCTGGATCGCCGTCAGCGCAACTATATCGAGAAGGTGCACCGCTCGGCGGAAAACCTGCTCGGGATCATCAACGACATCCTCGACTTCTCGAAGATCGAGGCCGGCAAGATGGAGCTGGAACTCATTCCCTTCCACCTGGAAGATGTGCTGGAGAACTTCGCCAGCATGATAGGCCTGCGGGCCGAGGAGAAGGGGCTGGAGCTGCTGTTCGACACGGCGCGCGAGCTGCCCACTGCCCTGGTCGGCGATCCGCTGCGGTTGGGGCAGATCCTGATCAACCTAGGCAACAACGCGGCCAAGTTCACCGAACGGGGCGAAATCGTGGTGGGGGCCGAGGTGCAGACGGACGCCGGTGAGCAGATCGAGCTGCACTTCTGGGTGCGGGATACCGGCATCGGCATGAGCGCGGAGCAGTGTGAGCGGATATTCCAGTCGTTCAGCCAGGCCGACAGCTCGACCACTCGCAAGTACGGAGGTACCGGTCTGGGTCTCGCCATCTCCAAGCGCCTGGTCGAATTGATGGGGGGGCGCATCTGGGTGGAGAGCGTGCCGGGACAGGGTTCGACCTTCCACTTCTGCGTCATGCTGGGGCGTCAGCGTGACGAGCAGCCGAGGCGTATGTTCACGCAGGACGAGTTGCTCGGTATCCGGGCCCTGGTGGTGGACGACAACGCCAGCGCACGCGAGATCCTCTATGGGATGGCCAGCAGTTTTGGCATAGAGGTGGAGGTGGCCGACAGCGGTCAGGTCGCCCTGGCGATGCTGGTGTCGGCCGAGCGCAAGGCGCTGCCCTACGATCTGGTGTTGATGGACTGGCGCATGCCGGGCATGGATGGGGTGGAGACGGTGCGGCAGATGCACAGGGCCAACCTGGCGCAGACGCCATCGGTGATCATGGTGACCGCCTTCGGCCGCGAAGAGGTGCGCGAGGAGGCCGAGATGCATGGGGTCGAGTTGCCCGTGGTGCTGACCAAGCCGGTCACTCCCTCCACCCTGCTGGAGGCAATCGCCTCGGTGCTTGGCAAGGGTCAACACATCGACAGCCGCGCGACCGAGCGCAGCGAACTGAACGCCAGCGCCACGGCCAGCCTGCACGGTGCCCGCCTGCTGCTGGTGGAGGACAACGAGTTGAATCGCGAGCTGGCGAGCGAGTTGCTGCAGGAGGCGGGCATCGAGCTCTGCCAGGCCGTCAACGGTCAGCAGGCGCTCGACATACTGGCGCAGGATGCGGACTTCGACGGCGTGCTGATGGATTGCCAGATGCCGGTGATGGACGGCTATACCGCGACCGGCCTGATCCGCCAGCAGTCGCGCTTCGCCACGCTGCCGGTGATCGCCATGACCGCCAACGCCATGAGCGGGGATAGGGAGCGGGCGCTGGCCTGCGGCATGAACGATCACATCGCCAAACCCCTGGATGTGGCCGGCATGTTCGCGACCCTGGCCAGATGGATCAAGCCGCGCCCCCGTCAGGCATCGAGCGGTGCGGCGGAGGCTGTGCCGCCCGCCTCCACCCTGCCTGCCGAACTCGACGGCATCGATCAGGCTGCCGGGTTGGCGACCTGTCGGGGGCATGCCGATCTCTATCTGCGGCTGCTGCGCAAGTTCCTCGCCGCCAACCAGGACTTTGTCGGGCAGTTTGAGGCGGCGCTTGTCGATCCCGATCCCGCGGCGGCGGCCCGGCTCGCCCACAGCCTGAAGGGGACAGCCGGCAACATCGGTGCCTTCGGGGTTGCACAGGCGGCGACCGAGTTGGAACAACGCTGTCTGTCTGGCGCCGACAGGGAGCAGCTGAATGCGGCCCTTGCCGGAGTCGAGCGTAGCCTGATCCCCGTGCTCGGCGCCCTGACGGGGCTGGATGCCGCGGCTCCGGTGTCAGCGCCGACGATGGCCGTCCCCGAGGGCGAACTGCAGTCACGCTTGGCCAGGCTTGGTCACCTGTTGGCCGAGAGCGACAGTGAGGCACTCGAGGTTCTGCTGGAGTTGAGGGCCCTCGCCCTGCCGCCCGAGTTGGCCGAACGCCTGGCCAGGGTCGCGCAGCAGGTAGAGCGCTTCGACTTCGATGCCGCGCTGGCGCTGCTGGAAGGTTGAGCCACCAGAGCTGATGGTGAGAGACGGGAGCGCTGAATGAAAAAGAGCCGCTGTTGCGGCTCTTCTTGCTGCTCCCTCGTTCAGGAGAGGCGCAGGTTGGTGATGGTCACATCGTCGAGTGAGGGCACTATGATGCCGCTGGAGATACTCTTGGCGATCGCCTGGTTGCGGTTCTTGGAGTCCGTCTTGTTGGTGACCTGATTGAGGTGGAAGTTCACCGTACGCTCGCTGATCCCGAGGATGGTGGCGATCTCCCAGGAGGTCTTGCCCTCGCTGGCCCAGAACAGGCACTCCTTCTCCCGGTCCGACAGCTCGGTCAGGTGCTTCATCAGCTCGGGTCTGCGCTTTATCAACTGCAGCGCCGCACCGAAGATATAACTGGCGCAAAACGACAGTGTGGGAGCGTTTTCAAACATCAGTTCAGAATTGGACTTCTCCTTGCTGATGAAGGAGAGGATACCGTGCTCCCCCTGCGGGGTGTGGAGCGGGAAGGAGACGCCGTTTCTCACCCCGAAGTCGGCGGCCAGATTCATCACCTCCCGGCTGGCACTGGGCAACCAGGGGGAATCGCAATCTAGCTTGTTCCAGAAGATGGGCTGGGTCTGCTTCAGCCCCAGGAAGACGACCGGATCCTGGGTCAGGTAGTGGCGCTCCGAATAGGCGTCAAACCAGCTGGTGGGACAGTTGTTGAACAAGGCCACATGGGACTTTTGCATGCTGATGGGAAAAATGATCAGCAGCCGAAAGTAATCAAAGCCCATCTGATGGCTGAAGCGCTCCAGTTGCTGCTGGATATCGCTAGTTTTCTTGGCCTTGGTGAACCGATCTATGTGTTCCCAGATCGCATCGTTAAACATGTAACTCTCCTTTTTCGATCGCTTATCTTGCTGATCGAAAAGACATTTTTTAGTTATTTAAAATGGCGTTGCGACTACCAACGCCAGTTATTCCCGTACTTGTCTAAAAAGTATCCTGTTTTTTCGTCCAGAGGCCAAGAAAATCATCTGATTGCCAGTGACCCTACTCTTTGAGACAATGAGAATAGTTATCATTGTTAAGATTTATATCATGAACAAGTTTTGGGGTCTGGCCTTGTTACCCATGGCCGTTCATTGCGTCGTGTCCGCCGACGAGGTGGTTGCGCCAGCATTGAAGAACAGTATCGCCGACGGGAAAGCCTCCCAGCTGCGTGTGGAGAAAGCCGCCGATGGAGCCGTCGCCGCCAGGATTGAGCTGCAAAATGCCCAACTGCAACTGCGGGATCTGGAAGCCTACAACCGCTACATGCAGTCTCTGGTGGCCGATCAGCAAAACGAGCTGGGCAAGCTGAACCAGCAGTTGGAGGCGGTACAGGAGACCAGACAGGGGCTTGTCCCCCTGATGCTGCAGATGCAAGCCGATCTGGAACAGCTGGTACAGGATGACATCCCGCTGCGCAGGGAGGATCGTCTGGCGCGGGTTGCTGCCTTGAAAGCGACGCTGGCCAGAGCCGATGTGAGCGAGGCGGAGAAGTTCCGCCAGCTATTGCAGGCCTATCAGATTGAAGCCGAATACGGCAGCAGGCTGGACCATTATTCCGCCGAGCTGGTGCTGGATGGCGCACCGCGCCGGGTCGACGTGCTGGCTCTGGGTCGGGTCTCCCTGCTGGCGATGACCGCCGATCGCTCCCAGGCGTGGCGTTGGTCTGCCGAGCACAAGCAGTGGCAAGCCCTCGACGGCCAGTGGCTCTCCCCCATCGCCGAGGCGTTGGAAATGGCTGCCGACAAGAAAGTTCCCCAGTTGTTGAATGTCCCCCTTTCCGTCAGCCGTGGTCAGGAGGCCCAGTCATGAGCGTCACCATGAAGTGGTTACCCCTTGCCCTCGCCCTCTCTCTGGGCACCACAGCCGCCGTGGCCGAGGAAGCCTGGCAGCAGCAGGAACAGGCCCGTGAGCAGAAGGCTAAGCAGGATCTGGCGTCTGTCTCCAGGGATCTGAGCAGTGCCCGTGCCAAGCTGGCCGAGGCCCAGCGCCTGAGCAAGGAGCTGGCCAGCCAGTTCGCGGCCAATGAAAAGCAGCTGGTGGAGCTCAATACCCAATGGGAGCAAGCCTCCGGCGACATGAACGACATCTTTGCGGTCACCCGTCAGGGCGCCAGCGATGCGGTCAAGTTGCTGAGCGAATCCGCCGTCGAGGGCCAGTATCCTGATCGTCTCGCCCCACTGAAAACCATGGCACAGGATAAACAGGTGCCTGATCGCGCCGCCCTTGCCCTGCTGCCAGCCACCTTGCTGCAGGAGATCCGCGAATCGGGCCGGGTTGCCCAGTTCAACGGCAAGGTGCTCGATGCCCAGGGCGTTGCCAGCGAGCAGACGTTGACCCGGATCGGCAGCTTCGCCCTGCTGGGCGATGCTGGTTTCTTGCAACCGGGGGCCGAAGGCCTGAGTCCGGTGCTGGGCCTGCCAGGCAGCGTGCTTTCCGCTGTGGCCGCCTATCAGGGTCAGGAGGGAGAAGCGTTGCCGCTGGATCCCTCCCACGGTGTTCTGCTCGATATGCTGGCCCAGGCGCCCACCTTCTGGCAGCAAGTCCAGCAGGGCGGCCAGGTCGGCGCCATCATCGTGCTGCTGGCCGCCATCGGCCTGGGGATCGCTGGAGTACGGCTGTGGAGCCTCTCTCGCGAACTGGGTCGGGTTCGTCGCCAGCTCAAGAGCGGTGAATATCATGCCGACAACGCCCTCGGCCGGGTGCTGACGGTGGCTGACAAGCATCCAGAACTGAGCATGGAGGCCCTCGAATTGCGTCTGGATGAGGCGATCCTGCAGGAGACCCCTCGCCTGGAGCGCGGCATCGGCATGGTCAAGGTGATCGCGGCCATCGCCCCCATGCTGGGTCTGCTCGGGACAGTGACCGGTATGATCGGCACCTTCCAGGCCATCACCCAGTTCGGTACCGGCGATCCCAAGATCATGGCGGGCGGCATCTCCATGGCCCTGGTCACCACGGTGCAGGGTCTGGTAGCGGCCATTCCGCTGATCCTGGCCCACAGCCTGTTGCAGTCCCGTTTCACCGAGCTCTCCAACGTGCTGGAACAGCAGGTGGCCGGGATCCTGGCCGAGCGGGCCGAAAGCAATGGTGACAGGGTGGAGCGGGTAGCATGATGCTCGACATCTGGCAGCAGTTGCAGAGCTTCATGGGCCGTGGCGGCCCGGTGCTCTGGGTCATTCTGGCCTTGCTGGTGCTGATGTGGATTCTGATGATCGAGCGGCTGCTCTACCTCAACCTGGGGTTTGCACCGTTGCAGCGCCAGCTGCTGGGCCGCTGGCAGGCGCGTCGCGAGCGTCACAGCTGGCACGCTCGCGCGATTCGCGGGCGCTGGCTGGCAGAAGTGGAGCTGGCGCTCAACCGTCATCTGATCTTCATCCGCACCCTGGTGGTGCTCTGCCCCATGCTGGGGTTGCTGGGTACAGTGACCGGCATGATAGGCGTATTCGATGCGCTGGCTGCGGCCAACCGCTTTAACCCGGAGAGCATGGCGGGCGGGATCTCACGCGCCACCATCCCCACCATGGCAGGCATGGTGGTGGCCCTCTCCGGCGTGTTGTTACTTAGCCGGCTCGAGAGTCAGGCCAAGCGTGCGCTGGCCAAGACCCGGGACGGCCTGCGAGAAGAGAAGGTAATGCAATGAGACGGCAATCCAAACGCCAGCGCGATGAAGTGCAGATCGACATGACCCCCATGTTGGATATCGTCTTCATCATGCTGATCTTCTTCATCGTGACCACCTCCTTCGTGCGCGAAGCCGGGCTTGAGGTACACAGACCCCAGGCCAGCCAGGCCAAGGCGCAGAAATCGTCCAGCATCATGCTGGCGATCGGCGCTCAGGGGCAGATCTTCCTCGACCGCAAACAGGTGGATGTGGAGCGGGTGCAGGCCACCCTCGCCCGACTGTTGGCGGAGCAGCCCGAGGCAAGCCTGGTGATCCAGGCCGATGAACGGGTACCCCACGGCAAGGTGGTGCGGGTGATGGATGAAGCCAAGGCGGCAGGCATCGCCAACATCGCCGTGGCGGTGGCACCGAAATGAAACACAAGTTGATGAGCCTGGGACTGGGGATCACCCTCAGTCTGGGCATCCTGTTGTTCATGGCCACCCTGGTGGAGCCGCCCGGAGGGGAGAAGGCGACCACAGAGCAAAAATCCATCGTCATCAACATGCAGAACGAGGTGACCGAGGTACAGGTGCGTGAGCGGCCGGTACCCCAGGAGCCGGAACCCTTGCCGGAGCCGCCTGCCGCGCTGGCTTCGACACCGCTGCCCATGCCGGCGGCGGCCCCGTTGCCTTCGGTACAGCCGAGCCTGGATCTGGTCTCGACCCTGAGTGCGGTACAGGTCTCTGCCCCTGGTGTGGCGACCAGTCCCACTCCGGTCGCGAGCGGCAATTTCCATGGACAGCAGCAGGGCGCTGGAATCGGTGCCAGCGACCTCTTGATGCCACTGCAACGGGTTGAGCCTGTTTATCCCTACCGGGCCCAACAGGCCGGCATCGAGGGGTCCGTGACCTTGCGTTTCAGCGTCGATGCCGACGGCCGGGTACAGGATGTGGAGGTGGTCGAGGCCAAGCCGAAGCGCCAGTTCGAGCGAGCGGCCATTCAGGCGATCAACAAGTGGCGCTATCAGCCGAGGCCGGGCGCCACCGACAAGCTGGTGCAAGTCATCACGCTCAAATTCAAATTGGAGTCATAACCATGTTGCGGATCTGGATCTGTCTGCTGGCCCTGGTCAGCCAAGCCTGTCTGGCGATGGAGGTGAGCCCTCATTTCTCCCGCCAGCTGGAGCCCGTGATGAAGCTCTATCAATCCGGCCAGTGGCAACAGGCCCAGAGCAAGGCGACTGTGCTCAAACCCGGTTCCGAGGCTGAGCACGCCTGGCTGGCGCAGTTACAGGCCTCTCTGGCAGCCAACCTGCAGCAGACCGCACAGGCGAGTCGCTATGTGGAGCAGGCTCTTGCCTATAAAGAGTGGCCAGAGCAGCAACGACTTCAGTTGTTGCGTCTGCGAGGGGATATCCAGGCCCAGCAATCCAACTGGTCCGGCGCCATCGCCAGCTACAAGGCCGCATTGGCCATCAAGGCTGACGATGCCTTGCGTCTGCGCTTGGCTGGCCTCTATTACCACAACAAGCAGTACGGCGAGGCAGCCAGCCAGAGTGAACAACTGTTGAAGAAAAGCTGGCAGAAGCAGGCAGCCATCATCCGCCTCTCCGCCCTCACTGCATTGCAGCGTTACGGCGTGGCTGCGGATCAGGCCGAAGAGTTGATCCGCCGCGAGCCGAAAGAGAGCAAGTGGTGGCAGCAGGCTGTGTCGCTCAATCTCTCCGCCAAGCGTGGTGATCGAGCGCTTGCACTGCTGCAAACCGCCATCGACCGTCAATTGATGGATGATGCCGCCGCCCGCAACCAGCTGATCCGCCTGTATGCCTGGCAGGGACTGCCCTATCGTGGTGCGCGTCTGCTGGAGTCTGCCATGGCCAAGGGACAGATGAAGCAGAGCGCCGAGAATCGCCAATTGCTGGCCCAGTTGTGGGAAGGGGCACGTGAGTGGCCGAAGGCTGTGGACAGCTGGCAGCTGCTTGCCCGGGAACATGCTCACCCCAAGGCCGCCATGCGTGCCGCCGAACTGCTGCTGCAACAGGGCAAGACGGATGCCGCCATGACCCAGCTCGCGGCCATCAAGTCAGTGAAGGGAGAGCAGGGCAACAGAGCCAAGGCCCTGCTGGTGCAGGCACACCTCAATAAAGAACAATATGCTCAGGCGCTGGTGTTGGCTCGCGAGCTGCAACAGCAGAACAACTGGCAAGACAGGGCGACCAGCTGGGTCAACTATATTCAGGCCCAGACTGACGGTATGAACAAAAAATCGGCATGAAACTGGGGTAAACTCTCATTTCATGGGGTTTAGCCTGCTTTTTCAGCAAACGAGCGTATTTTTACAAAAAGCCCTTGTCATCACGGCGCGGCTCCCTATAATGCGCCCCTACCAGCACGGCGGACCACGCCAAACTGAAGAGCTAGCCTCCTGATGAGGTGGGCGCCGAAAGAAAAGCGAAAACAACCGCTTGACTTTCGAAGTGAGGAGCGTAAGATGCGCCTCCTCAACGCGATAAGCGTGACGCTCTTTAACAATTTGAATCAAGCAATCTGTGTGGGCACTCACAGCATCGAGCATCAAAAACAATTTTTGATTTTCAATGTCTGATGAAGTGACCAAAGCAACTTTTAGTTGCAGCAGTTAATTCAGCAATTCATTGAGCCGCTTTGCTTAAGCGATTAAGCAGGCAACCAAACTTAAATTGAAGAGTTTGATCATGGCTCAGATTGAACGCTGGCGGCAGGCCTAACACATGCAAGTCGAGCGGCAGCGGGAAAGTAGCTTGCTACTTTTGCCGGCGAGCGGCG
>NZ_JBLUXC010000011.1:81185-100429 GCF_048276795.1 Aeromonas sp. PS2Canimalfood6 | reverse complement strand
TAAACCCGGCCTACACGAGCCAGCAGTGCGCCTGTTGTGGGCATACTGCGAAGGATAACCGCCAGACGCAAAGCCAGTTTAAATGCGCTGCGTGTGGTTATGAGGCGAACGCCGATGTGAACGGCGCTCGCAATATTTTAGCGGCGGGACACGCCGTTTTAGCCTGTGGAGGCGTGGTGCAATCAGGCCGCCCGATGAAGCAGGAACCCGGTACTGCGCGAGCAGCTATCACCCAGTAATGGGAATCCCCCTCCTGTGACGCGAAGCGCTAAGGTGGGGGAGGATGTCAACAACCACAAATACGCCGAACAGCTGGAACGCTCCGGCTGCACCCAGGTGACCGAAGCCCAGGGCTGCGATATTCACAAGAGCAAGGCCGAGAACGCCGCCGCCGGATTTGGCGCCGCCCCCGCAGCGGCCAGCGCCAGCCCCTACGCCGGCAACGGGGTCGCCACCTTCCCCGAGACGGGCGCCACGGTCGCGAACATCCGCATCGATGACAAGGATCAGGTGTGGGTCAACGACAAGCAGGTCAGTACCAGGAAATCCGACGGCGCCCTGGTGTTCAAGGAGGGCATGGTCATCTACACCATCCAGGGGGATCGCCGCCTCAAGGGAGAAGATGGCTGGGTCGACAACGATGCGGGCACCAAGGGGCCCATCGCGGCCAAATGACCCCGTCACCATCACGACAAGGGGAGCCGCGGCTCCCCTTGTCGTTTCTGCATGCCTGCAACCGACGCCCCCCTACCTCTTCTTCGGGAAGTCCAGCACGGCCACCACCGGCGAGCAGGACGGGAGCGCCGACCAGGAGGGGGCGTCGAAGATGAAGCGGGCGACGGCACAGGTCGGCATGCGAGTGATACCGGAGGAAAAGCCATGAGCCAGGTCGGTGAAGGCAGGATCATGACCCACCAGCAGTACGCAGGCGAGATCATCTGAAAGCGCCCCCACCACCCCGAGAAGGGTCCCGGCATCGCTCTCGTAGAGGCCCTCGTCGATGACGATGCGGTCCGGGGAATAACCCAGCTCCCCGGCAAGCAGCCGGGCGGTCGTCAGGGCCCGGCAGGCGGGGCTCGAGAGGATGAGATCGGGCTTCACCCCAAGGTGCGCCAGACGAGCCCCCATCAGGGGCGCATCGCGCAGCCCGCGCGCAGCCAGCGGACGAGCGCGGTCAGACAAAGACGCGTCTTCCCAGCTCGACTTGCCATGGCGTACCAGGATCAGGGTTCTTCTCATGACGCACTCCCTGGTTGATCAGGGCCACAGGCGGCCCCTCAGACAGCCCCCCGTTTGCCAGCATGAAGGGGCAGGAGCACCATGGTCAGCAGCACACCTTCTACCCCCCAGCCTACCTGTTCCCAGTGTACTGTCTCCCCGGTCAGCATGCCGGTGAGCAGCACAGTGGCGCAGATGAGGGTCCAGCCGGTCAGGTGGAGGAAGGACTCCCCCGGTAGCAGCGCTTGATCAGGATGGGGTTCAGGGCCATGGCCACACAGCCGAGCAGGTAGATGCGATTGCCGGGAGCGAGGCTGAAGGCAAAAAGCCCGATGAGGGGACCATCGGGCTCTGCGGCAAGGATCAGGGGCTCACTTCTTCCATGAAGACAAGCCGAAGGGGTTCGGCCAGCAGTTCGTCCGCCTGGCGAGCGAAAGCCTGGAAATACGCGGTCTCACAGTGGGCATCCAGGGCGGCCTGACTCACGAAGGCTTCCCGCATGTAGAAGGTGCCGGGTTCATCCTTCAACTCGAACAGCACGTAATCGAGGTTGCCCGGCTCCTGGCGAGTGGGGTCAATCAAGGTAAGCAGGGCATCGCGAAGGCGCTCTCCCATGCCGTCACGGGCCTTGAGCACTGCGATCGATACCAGTTTGTCTGTCTCTTTTTTCATCCAGTTTTCTCCGTTGTACATCGTCAACACGCCAGAGAGTGCAACCTGGACAGCGATTTATACTGCCGGATGCTCCCCCATCAGACGTTGCCCAGTGTAGGCAGGACGGTGGGGGCCATATAGGGGGGCAGAATGAACACTGTGTTCAACGGGGTGGATAACCACGCCGTGCACGGAGGAACAAACGAGCGGGAGGGATCATGGCGCAAAGGGTGGCAACGGGACCCGCCAGGAGGCGGCACGGCTTGCGGCCCCCTGGTCCAGGCTAAGGGCCTGCAGACCAGCGCTCAACGTCAAGGCAATAGGTGGTGAAAGGGTGTTCGCCCAGGCGCGTTTTCCTCACCCAGATGGCCCGTCTGGCGAGGGACAGATAAGGCGGGCGGGTATCCAGCAAGTGAAAGAGTATCGTCCGATGGCCAAGCTCCCTCGCCCACCCCATCATCTCGTTGAAAATCGCCACGCCGCTTCCCCAGCCGGCCTTGGCGAGCACGATGGCAAGCTCCACCCCCTCGTCATCGGGCTGGATACCGCACCACCCCGCCAGGGTGCCGTCGAGGAAGATGGCGCGCACGCGGCAACCTGGCCGGGCGTCAATTCCCAGCTTGTACGCCATCCAGTCGCGCACCCCGGCCACATCGAAAAGCGGGTGAGGGATCAGGTGCTTTCGCAGCGTCTCGTCGTTGAGCAGCGGCAGAAAATCCTCTGCCCTGACAGCAGAAAAGGGGCTGAACACCATGGAGGTCTCTCTCATTGCCCGAAGAGGCACCCTAGTAGGGGGTGCCATCCTTGTGTCTGGCTGACCAGGCGCCATCGGCACCCTGTACCAGGGCCAGATCGTCGTCGGGATAGTCGACGGTGTCCCCTGGCAGCCTGTCCCCCACCTCGAGATAGACGGCGTCCACCTCACCGTGGTTGAGCAACTGGTGGGCCAGGCCGCTGCCCCCCTTGAAGCCGATGCACTCCCCCGGCGACATCCGGTACTCCTCCTCCCCGTGGCGCAGGGTGGGATTGCCCGAGAGCACATAGACGAACTCGTCCTGCAGGCCGTGATGGTGCTTGAGCGCCGAGATGGCCCCCGGTGCCAGGGTCGTCAGGTTGACCCCGAAATTGGCAAGGCCGAAATGATCCCCCAGCCTGCGCCGGGTGCGGTGCTTGACCAGGGAGGCAAAGGGCTCCGGATAGAGGGACTTTGCCTTGTGCTCGGGGATGGCCGTTGCCTGAATGGCACGCTTGTCAGCCATGTTCTGATCCTCCCAGTGAATGACGTCTCTCTTTATAGCCTGCGCCTTAGCGGCGAAACATGGGCAGGGGGTTGAAAGGGTGTCTCACACACCATGCCATGCCCGGTTGCCGCCAGATGGCAAAGACACCCTGTTTTTCGTTTGGCTATCTTAATGGCACACCGGAAAATGGGAAGTCGCGTTGGCGACCTCACCAATGGAATGAAGAAGATGGCCCGCGATCACCGGGAAATGCCCTCTTCCAGCGGCCCGGGTATGGAGGGGCACCGGCACATGCAGACCCGGTGACTAGAGCACCTCAATCCTGACCTTGATAAGCCCGGATCGGGGATTGCCGATGGCGCTGAACGCCGCCCTGGAGAGATCGATGATGCGCCCGCGGGGGAAATTGCCCCTGTCGTTGACCCGCACCACCACGCTCTTGTCGTTGGCGAGGTTGGTGACCCTCACCAGGGCGCCAAAGGGCAGTGTCATGTGGGCGGCGGTGTTGGCGTGGCGCTGGTAAGGCTCCCCGCTGGCGGTGCGCTTGTTGTGGTAGCGATCGGCGTAATAGGAGGCAAGCCCCGTCTGGGTATAGCCTCGCCAGTTGCCCGCACTGCCTGCATCAGGGTGGCTGCTGCAGGCGGCCAGCAGCAGGCACAGAGAGGCCAGCAGCCCTTTTTGTCGCGTCGTCATGCGTTGCTTCCTCGATGGGACAGAGCGACCAGCATCGCCAGTCAGGCTTCCGTTAACAGGGGCCTACTCTCTCACATTTCCCATGGAAAACGGGAGGCCCAAGCCTCCCGTTTTGCGTATCGCTCCGTCAGCCCCTGTCAGGGGAAGATGTCAGGCGATGAGCTTGTCGTCGGCGAAGCCAAAGCCGCGCAGCCCCACTACATGCACATGCTCGTGCTTGCCCTGCACCTTGCGGATGAGCTTGTAGGTGGTGCCCTTCTCGGGGCTGATGTTCTCCGGCGCCGCGATGAGGAGCTGCATATCCTGGCGCTCGCACAGCTCGAACAGGGTGGCGATGGATTTGCCATCAAGCCGCGCCGCTTCGTCCAGGAACAAGAGGCGGCAGGGAGCGATGTCCTTGCCGCGCAGACGGCGGGACTCCTCCTCCCAGCTGATGAGCACCATCAAGAGGATGGCCTGACCGGTGCCGATCGCCTCGCCGGTGGAGAGGGCGCCGCTCTCGGCACGCAGCCAGCCGTCGGCCCCGCGCTGCACCTCGATCTCCAGCTCCAGGTAGTTGCGATAGTCGAGCAGCACGTCCCCCATCACCTGATAGTTGCGCTCTCCCTGCTCCACCTGCGGGTTCAGGCGCTGGAAGAGCTTGGCCATGGCCTCGGAGAAGCTGAGCTCCTTGTCGGCGAAAAGATCGTTGTGCATGGCGCTCTGATCGGCGAGCGCGGTCAGGAGGCGAGTGTGGGCCTCGCGGATATTGACGTTGAGACGCACCCCGCGCACCAGACCGAAGGCAATGTTCTGCAGGCCCTGGTTCAATACCCGGATGCGGTTCTGCTCCCGGCGGATGATGTTGGTGATCTTGGCCGCCACCTCGTGGGAGGAGAGGGACAGATGGGTTTCCCGCTGCTTGAGCTCGTCGGCGAGGCGCGCCAGCTCGATCTCCATCTCCTCGATGGCTTCCACCGGATCGTCCGAGCGGATGATGTCGTTGCGGATGCGATCTTTCAGGTAACGGTAGACCTGCACATAGAAGGCGACCTTCTGCTCGGTGCTGCGGTTGCCTTCCGACAGACGCAGCGCATCGCGCAGGGCCTCGTCGTGGGCCACCGCCACCCGCAGGGCGCCGAGGGCCTTGTCCGACATGGAGCGCAGCTCGTCGCTGTCAAGATAAGCCAGCTCGCGCTTGTTCAGACGCTTCTCGACGTCGGTCTCCCGTGCCAGACGCACCACCCGCGACCAGCTCGCCTTGTGACCCACCAGGGATTTGCGGGCGCTGTAGTAATCCTTGCCTTCGAGCTTGAGACGACCGCCAAGGGATTCGATTTCGCGCTTGCACACCTGCAACTGGGCCTCGGCGCTGGTGCGGCGGGTCCGGGTGCGGATAAGCAGCTCTTCAATCTCTTTCTTGTGGGCACGGGCCTTCTCTTCCATGTCATCCGACAGGGTCAGCCCCATGGCCGCCAGCTCCTGCTCGAACTCCGCCAGGGTCTGCCCCTTGGCCGAGGCGCTGGAATCGAGCGCCGTGCGCAGTTGCAGCGCCTCGGTGTGGCGCTGGGTGATCTGCTTGTGCTGCTCACCGGCGGTGCGGGCGGCAAGCTCCGCCGCCTTGAGCTTCTCTTTGAGTCGCTCGCTCATCTCGGAGGCCTTGCCCAGCAGGTCTTGCGCATCCTGATAGGCAAAGTGCGGCAGACGGGCCACCAGCTGATCGAGGGCGTAGCAGCGGCGCTTCTGCTCGGCCAGCAGGTCGCTCACCTCGTCAAAGGCCGCCTGCAGGGCCGCCAGATCCTGGGGATCCTGGCGCAGCACCTGCACCATGGTTTCCAGTTTTTCCAGCGCCTTGCCGTGTTTGGCGATAAAGGCTTCGGCTGTTTTAAGCGCCTCCACGTCGGCGTGAGCCGCCTCGAGGCGGGCCGCCAGGTCTGCCTCGGCAAACAGGTGGGCAAAGGGCAGCATCCCCTGCACCAGCTGGATATGGCGGGTCAGCTGGGCGGCGGCGGCTTTGGCATCACTCAGCTGCTTGTCGCACTCGGCGATGGTTTCTTGCAGCTTGCGCTGCTCGTGCTGCTTGGCCTGCACCTCGGCTTCGGGGTCCGGGCGGAAGGCGATATCCAGATGCTGGCCGATAAAGTCGCGGAAGTGGCCGTAGAGACGGTGGTACTTCTGCTGCTCGAAGGCGGCCTTGGCGTAGCCCTCGATGAGGTTTTCCCGCTCAAGATCGAGCTGCTCGATCCGTTTTTCCCGGGCGGCGCGGCCAAACAGCGGCAGCTCGGGGTAGCGGGAGAAGCGCACCTGACGCTTGCTGGTGCGCACCAGCACGGCGTCCCCCAGCTCGTCCGCTTCCACCAGATCCTCGTCAAAGGAGTCGGGGTTGCCCTGAATGAGGTAGATATCTTCCGGGCAATCTTCCAGCTTTTTCAGCCGCTCGATGGCGCCTTCGAGGTCGAGCACCACCAGGGCGCTGCGAGCCGGGCCGTAGAGCGCGGAGTAGTAAGGGGCATCATCGATGGAGATGTCGTCATAGACGTCCGAGAGCAGCACGCCCCCCACCTGCTCGGCGATGCGGGCAAGACGGGGATCCGCCTCGCCGGCACCCAGCTGCAGGTTGCGAATTTGCATCTCCAGCGCCTGTTTCTGGCCCTGAATGCGGTTGCTCTCCTGCTCGAACTCCCGCTCCTTGTCGAGCACGCTCTGCATGCCGGAAGAGAGTTCTTCGGCGGTGGCCAAGGCCAAGCCACTCTGCTCGCGCAGTTGCTCGAGCTTTTCAAAGGATTTGAGCCAGCGCGGGGCCAGCTTGGTCAGTTCCGCGATATCGCGGCCCAGCTGAGTGCCCTGATGCTCGAGGCTGGCGCGGCGCTGATTGGCCTCTGCCTGCTGCTCGGAGAGCTCCTCCTGGCGGGTGCGCTGGGCTTCGAGGAAGATCTCCAGCTCGTCCTGGCTGGCAATGTGCTGACCAGACGCCTGGGCCAGCTCGTCTCGCAGCCGCAAGAGGGTCTTCTGGCTTTCGCTCTCTTTCTCGAGGCGAGCCAGGGCGGCGCGCAGACCCTGCCCCTGGGCAATGCGGGCCTTGTCCTCGATGTGGCGCTTGAGCAGCCCCTGCGCGGTGGGCCAGGCGGCCTCGCGCACTGTCTCGGGGGCGATGCTGAGCAGCAGCGCCAGCGCCGCTTCGTGTTCGGCCACCGCCGCCTTGGCCAGCGCCAACTGCTGCTCGGCCCCCAGCACCCGGCTGGTCAAGCTCTGCTCGGCTGCGCGGAACTGGTGCAGGGTGTCGCTCGCCTGCGCAGGCTCGAGCCCCGGCAGCTCGCACTGCTCGCGGGCAGCATCGAGGGCCTGCACCGCCTGACGGTACTGGATGGCGCGGGTCTGCTGGATATCGAGCGCCTGCTGGTAGTCGGCGAGCTGGGTCTTGAGGCTGTCCACCTCTGCCTGGGCCAGCTCCTTGCGCTCTTCCACTTCCAGCAACTGGCCGTGGATCTCTTCCACCACCGCCTGCTGCTGCTCCAGCTTGTCGTTGAGCTCCGCCAGATCGGCGCGATAGAGGGCAATCTTCTTTTGCAGCGCCACGGCCGCCATCACCTTGGCCAGGTGCTCGGCGGCAGACTCCAGCTCGTCGGTCAGGAGCTTCTCGCGGTTGGTGAGCTGATCCACCTCATCCGCCAGATAGATGGCGCGCTGCTTCTCCTCGGCCAGCAGGCGGCGTTTGCCGGCGAGCTCAGAGCGTGCCTTGAGGGCCAGCTCGGAGAGGCGGCTCTTCTCGGCGGCGCCCCGCACATACTCCGCGGCCACATAGTGGGTGGTCTCGGTGATGAGGTTCTTGAAGAGATCCCGCTGACCCTGGGTCTCCTTGATGGCTTCCAGGGTGCGGCGGTTCTCGTAGATGGCCGCCTCCATGTCCTGGAACGCCTTGCGCACCCCGGAGTTCTCCGGCAGCAGGTATTCCCGCAGGGAGCGGCTGATGGACGAGGAGATGCCGCCGTAGAGGGAGGCCTCGATCAGGCGATAGAACTTGCCGCGATCCTTCTGATCACGCAGCTTCTTCGGGGTGATGCCGAACTCGAACATGAAGTTGTGATAGTCGGTCACCGTATTGAACTTGGCGACCTTGATGGCGCCGAGCTCCGCTGCCGCCCCCTTCAGATCGGCGAAGGCACGTACCCGCCCCTTGCCGTCGTCGAGCTTCTCCAGCAGCAGATCCGTGGGCGCCAGGTGTTCGGGCACATCCACCAGGGCGAACGGAGTGATGTTGACCTTGTTGTCACGGTTGGCCACCTGTTCGAGGTGCACACCGACCCAGATCCGCTGCTCACGGCTGTTCATCACTTCCAGCAGCGAATAACAGTGGCCGCGCTGCAGCTTGCCGTAGAGCCCCTTGTCGCGGGACGCGCTGGAGGAGCCCGCCTCCGTGGTGTTACGGAAGTGAAGCAGTGACTGGTCGGGAATGAGGGCCGCGATAAAGGCCGCCATGGTGGTGGACTTGCCCGCGCCGTTGCCGCCGGACAGGGTCGTGACCAGCTGGTCGAGATCGAAGGTGCGGGCGAAGAAGCCGTTCCAGTTGACCATGGTCAGGGATTTGAATTTGCCTCTCACGCCACACTCTCCATCAAACCGGCACACACCATCAGTGCCGGCACATTAACGTTGCAGATCATCTTCCACCTCCAGCTCCAGCTGCTCTTCGTCCAGATCCTCTTCAATATCCTCGAACAGGGAATCGCTGCTCGGCATCTCGTCGTCGTGGAAAATGGCCTCCCCTTCCTGGATCATCCGCAGTTGCACAGCGCGGGGATCCTCGTCGGAGCGCACATCGGCGGCGAAGCGGAACACGGACTCGTTGACCCGGAATTTGTCGCTGTTGCCAAGGGGGGTGATCATCCCGAGGCGCTTGAGGCGACGCATGGAGGTGCGGATCTTCTCGAGGAGCTTCTTCTTGTCCAGATCCGTGCCGCCGGAGCGGCTGTTGACCATGCGCAGCAGTTGCTTCTCGTCCGCCAGACTCAGCACCTCTTCTTGCAGCTCGCCCATGGCGAACACCCCTTCAGAGGCGAGCCTGTCCGGGCTCAGGAACAGGTAGCAGAGCACCTTGCCCACCAGCATATCGAGCTCAGATAACACTGTTGTTCCGATGTCGGCGCTCGGGCGCGGACGCAGGTAGAAGAAGCCTTCCGGCGCCTTGATGAGTTCCACCTGATAGCGGCCGTAGAAGATCTCCAGCTCCTGGTGGTACTCCACCAGGGCCGAGTGCTGCTCGAATTCGTCGGCACTGATGTGGCGACCGGAGCGCAGGGCGGTGTCGATGCGCGGAAACAAGGGGTTGGCGATGGCCTCTGCGAGGCGCAGGGGCAAGGGGAATTCAGTATTGATCGATGACATAGGCCTGAACCTTGGATCCAGCTTGGTTGATGGGTTTCCATGCGGGTTGGCGGTGGTGTTCGCGCTCACCGCTGGCATGGCCGAGACGCACGGCCTGATCGATCAGGAGGCGCGCCACGTCGAAGTGGGCATGAGCCGGGTAGTCCAGCAGGTATTCCCGCAGCACGTCGGCAAGATCCAGCCGATCTCCCTGCTCCGGGTAGCGGGCCAGGTAGCGCTCGATGCGCTCCGCCAGCTCCTGGTTGATGTCCACCATCTCCACGTACTCCATCTCGAGGGGCACCTCGCCGGTCACCTCCTCATCGTGGATGGCGATGGTTTCATCCCGCAGCTCCAGCAAACGGGGCTCTTCGGCCACCCGCAACAACCAGCTGTGCTGCTCGAAGTTGCGGATGGATTCCCGCAGCCGCTGGCTGAAGGCGCGGTTCTTGTCCATGTCGATGGCGTTGCGGATGAACTTGTGGACGTGCCTGTCATAACGGGACCAGAGCTCGATGCACTGCTGGCCCCAGGCGGTGATGACATCCAGACGCCCCTGCAGGGCGTGGGTCAGCTCCTCGACGTGGAACAGATCCTCACGCCCCTGGGCCGCTTCCTGAATGTTGAGCAGCCCCGCCTGCAGGCGGTGGCCGGCGGCGTCCAGGGTGTCCTGCAACTCGCGCAGGGTCTGGCCGGTCTCGTGCAGGAGCTTCTCGCAGCTGTGGATGGCATCGACCCAGTTCTGGGTCAGCAGGGCCGCGATCTCGCTCTTGACCTGGTTTTGCTGCTCGTCCATGGCGCGCTGGGTGAGATCGATGCGCCCGAGCGTCTCTTCCAGGGAGAAGGAGAGGCGCGGCAGCACCTCGGCGTCCCACTGCTCCCGGGTGTTGGTCTCGAGCGCCGCCTTGCGGGCGGTGTCGAGCTCGGCCGCCAGGTGCTCGAGCAGGATGGAGAGCTTGATGGAGTCCACCTGGCGCTGATCCATGAAGAAATCGACGATGCTCATGCCAAGGCGCGACAGGCGGTAGAGGCTCTCCCCCGCCACCATGTCGGTGGTGAAACGCGACAGCAGTTGCTGGCGAATGAGATCGTTGATGGCGTTGTTGGCGCGACCGGTGAGGGTCTCGTCCATCTGGCCGAAGGCACTGCTGACATAGCCAAAGGCATCGTGCAGCGCGGCCTCCGAGAGATCAGACTCGTCCTCGGAGAGCGTCTTGATCGCTATCAGAAAGGCCAGCCTGTCGGTGGGGAGGTTCAGCGCCAACCCCTCCTGTCTGACCCATCCCACCGTCTCTGGCAGGGTACGGGATGTACTCATCATGACGTTATCATCTCGTTGTTATAGTCGGCAGGTCTTTGCCCGCCGTGGTGATATAGGCCGGGGTCGGTGGCGCCCCGGCGGCTGGATCCCGCATCGTATTCACGCCGGTGTGTCTCAACCGGCCGGTTTCTGGGCCATCACATGGATGTAGCGCCCCAGGGAAACAAAGGGCTCCTGGCGGCAATATTGCTGCTCCATGGCCAGCAGGTCCTCGAACTTCTCGACCTGATCCTGCTTGTGGCGCATGTAGTCGTGGATGACGCGTACCCCGGTCTTGCCGATGATCCGCAATCCCCCCCGGCCTATCCAGTCATAGACCTGCTCTGGCAACTGGGGATTGGTGGGAGTCAGGGCTGTCTGGCGTTTCTTGCGAAGGCCCAGGCGCACATAGTCGAAATTGCCCACCACCAGGCTCTGGAACAGGAGACCGTGACGATTGTAAAAAAGCAGCGACAGTATGCCCCCTGCCTTGACGAAAGGGAACAGACCCAGCAAGGTCTGGCGCGGCTCGGCGAGCCACTCCAGTACCGCGTGACAGAGCACCAGATCGAAGGTGCCGGTCACGTGTTGCTTGAGCTCCTGAATGGGGCAATGGATGAGACGAATTCTGTCTTCCAACCCCTTCTGGGCGATCTGCTCCCGGGCCAGATCCAGCATTTCTGCCGACAAATCGCACAGCTCCACCTGATGGCCCATGGCCGCCAGTTTCTGGGCGAAGTAGCCAAAGCCGCCGCCGGCATCCAGGATGCGCAGCGGCCGGTTGCCCAGGCGCGCCAGGCAGGCTTCGATGTCACTCCAGACAATGGTGGTGCGAATGCGCCCCTTGGTGGAGTCGTAAATGTTGCGAGCGAACTTGTCCGCGCGCCCGTCAAAACTCTGATCTTGCTTCAAGACACACTCATCTTCGACCGCCCCGCCATGAGGGCCGCAGGAGGAACCACACAGGATTGGGCCACAGGAAAAAAGAGGGGTATTCTGTCACATCCCGAATTTGCTGAAAACTCAAGGACGTGTCTGTCGTGTTCGAGCTCAACTTCTTTGTCATCAAGAAATGGCTGGGCCATCTGTTGATGCCGCTCCCCTTCTCTCTCTCCTTGTTGGTGCTGGCGCTCGTGCTGCTCTGGTTCACCCGCTTTCAAAAAAGCGGCAGGCTGCTGGCGACCCTCTCCTTGGTGATCATCGCCCTGATGGGGACGCGGCCGGTGAGCTACGAGCTGGCCCGCAGCCTGGAGCAGACCTATCCCCCCTTCGAGGTGAGCCTGCATCCTGACATCCAGGCCATCGTCGTGCTGGGCAACGGTCATGTGAGCGATCCGGCCATCCCAGAGCGCGCCTGGCAAAACAACATCTCCCTGGCGCGCACCCTGGAAGGGGTTCGCCTGGCCCTGGCCTATCCAGAGGCCGAGCTGGTTTTCTCCGGCGCCGTGGCCGGGGATCCCCTGTCGAACGCCGAGGTCAACGCCCGCATGGCGGCCAGCCTTGGCATCCCGCGTGCGCGCATGACGTTGTTTGAAAACAACAAAGACACCCATGACGAGGCGGTCAGCATCGCCGCCCACCTCAACGGCAAGCGGGTGGCGCTGGTGAGTTCGGCCACCCACCTGCCCCGGGCCATGGCCCTCTATCGCAGTCAGGGACTCGATGCGGTGCCGGCTCCCACCGATTACACCGCCAAGCAGAGTCAGGAGCTGCAACCCCTCTACAGCTACCTCCCCAAGGGGCGTTATCTGATGTATTCCGAGGCTGCCATTCACGAGTGGATTGGGGTATGGTGGGCCCGTTTGCGTGGGCAGGTCACCGAGTGAGCAATCGCGCCTTGCATTCCTGATTTGGATCAGGAAAGCGAAAAAAAATTACGTCATTTGCCGCCGGGTCAGCTATCTTGGGCTCGGTTCAATTCATATAATGTTGCGCAATCAAATGCCTAGGAGATATAGAAGATGAGACAGCACCTGGTAATGGGTAACTGGAAACTGAACGGCACCAAGGCTTCTGTAGAAGCCCTGATCAAAGGACTGACCCCGGCCGCTGCCGCTCATCCTTCCGTGCAAGTGGCCGTCTGCCCGCCGGTTATCTTTTTGGGTCTGGTTGAACAGCTGACCGCCGGCAGCAAGATCGCCTACGGTGCCCAGAACGCCGACGTTCACGAGTCCGGCGCCTTCACCGGCGAAAACGCCCCCTCCATGCTCAAAGCCTTCGGCTGCACCTACTCCCTGGTCGGTCACAGCGAGCGTCGTACCCTGCACGCAGAGACCGACGATGTGGTGGCTGCCAAGTACGAAGCCATCCAAAAGGGCGGCCTGATCCCCGTGCTGTGCATCGGTGAAACCCTGGCCCAGTTCGAAGCCGGTACCACCAACCAAGTGGTCGAGACCCAGCTCAAGGCCGTGATCGATCGCTGCGGCATCGCCTCCTTCGAGAACGCCGTCATCGCTTACGAGCCGGTATGGGCCATCGGCACTGGCAAGACCGCCACCCCGGAGATCGCACAATCCGTGCATGCTCACATCCGTCAATACCTGGCCGGTTTTGATGCAGCCGTGGCTGCCAAGGTACAGATCCTGTACGGCGGCTCCGTGACTGGCGCCACCGCTGCCGACCTGTTCGGCCAGCCGGACATCGACGGTGGCCTGGTGGGTGGCGCGTCCCTGAAAGTGGACGACTTCTCCCAGATCATCGCTGGCGCCGCCAAGTAAGCGCCAAGCAAAGAGGGGCCCCGCCCCTCTTTGCATATCGCTTTCCTATGGACCCTCTCGCCATAGGAAAGCCGATATAGTAAAAGCGGCCAGCCGTATTATTCAGAATCTTGATTTTCGACAACTCAGATCCAGAGGCACTCATGACCAAACAAATCAAACGTATTGGTGTTTTGACCAGTGGTGGTGACGCACCGGGTATGAACGCAGCCATCCGCGCCGTGGTGCGCGCCGGTCTGCATCATGGCCTGGAAGTTTACGGCATCTATGATGGCTACCTCGGTCTGCACCAGGACCGTATCGTCAAGCTCGAGCGTCACAGCGTCTCAGACGTCGTGAACCGTGGCGGTACATTCCTCGGCTCCGCCCGTTTCCCCGCCTTCAAGGATCCGAAAGTCCGTGCCGAAGCGGTCGAAAACCTGAAGAAACACGGCATCGACGCCCTGGTGGTCATCGGCGGTGACGGCTCCTACATGGGTGCCAAGAAGCTGACCGAAGAGGGCTTCCCCTGCATCGGCCTGCCGGGCACCATCGACAACGACATCGCCGGTACCGACTTCACCATCGGCTTTGACACCGCCCTGAACGTGGTCGTGGACGCCATCGACCGCCTGCGCGACACCTGCAGCTCCCACCACCGCATCTCCGTGGTCGAGATCATGGGCCGCCACTGCGGCGATCTGGCCATGTCTGCCGCCGTTGCCGGTGGTGCCGAATACGTGATCGTGCCGGAAGTGGCCTTCGACAAGGAGAAGCTGCTGCAACAGATCAAGGAAGGGGAAGCCAAGGGCAAGAAGCACGCCATCATCACCATCTGCGAGCACGTCACCGACGTCAACGCCCTGGCGAAAGACATCGAGGCCATGACCGGCCGCGAAACCCGCGCCACCATCCTGGGTCACATCCAGCGTGGCGGTTCTCCTACTGCCCGTGACCGTATCATGTCCAGCCGCATGGGTGCCTTCGCCGTCGAGCAACTGCTGGCAGGCCAGGGTGGCCGCTGCGTCGGCATTCAGGGCAACGAGATGGTGCACCACGACATCATCGACTGCATCGAGAACCTGAAGCGCCCGTTCAACCAGGAGCTGTACGATCTCTCCACCACCCTGTTCTAAGGGCTGTGGTCTGACAAAAAACCCTCCTCTGGAGGGTTTTTTTATGCGGGCTCCTCACCCCCTACTCCCCCTGCGGGGGCCCGACTATCCACTGGCCACTATCGCCATCTCTTACCCCTAGCCCGGCGGCCCTGAGCCTCTGACCCCACGACCTTCTCCTTTACTTCTTTCCCCCGCTTTTCTGCTTGCTCACCTTGTTCGCGACGGGTCTGGATAAAGGCCTTGGTACCGCAGAGCCACGGCCCTGCGCCAGGCCTCCCCTGCCCTTCATCCCATCACACTGGCGCCATATAGCCACCCGGGTGGGCCGACGATCTCTCCCGCTTCCCCTGCGCGCGGGCCCAGTGGCTCGTCCCCCCAAGAAAACAGCGAAAAACGGGGCTTCCGGCCACCCAAGGCCCCATGAAGATCGCCCCCCCATTTTCCCGCCTTCCCCCCTTTCCTTCCATGCTCCTTTGACGGCCCTTTTGTCGTTTTTTCGTACTCTTTTTGCTCCCATCCTGTTTGGGATGAGCAGAAAATTGAGACTTCATCGGATAACCCTGGCTGGCAACAGCCTTGCAGACTGAGGTTAGGGCACAAGTCGTGAGAAAACATGACATGGGATGACAAAACCTGGCTATCGGCCACCAACTTCCCTATGACGACATCAATTGGCACATCCCGCAGGCCATTTTGCTGCCGAAAAATGGAAATCACCACAAAGACCCCAATCGAAACCATCAAGAAGAGAGTCATAAAAACAACATAACTCAATGAATTTAAAGACTTTATATGCCTCCACTTTCACTAGCATCACCATAAAACCCTTCTCAGGACAAAAAACGCCCTTAAACTTGGGAAAATGCGGCCATATTTCACCACCAAACCATTTTTGCCTCATAATTACATTTTTCGTTGTTTTATCGTTCTGTTGTGGTATCTTGGTTCCATCATGAGCCAACCAAGGGAGATAAAATCATGAAAGAGTTCGTAGTTACCGCCGTTTTCACCGTGTTTTTCACTCTGGTTGCCGTCTCCATGCCGTCGCTGGCACAGCTCTAAGTCGGTCAATCAGCCTTCTGCCACCTCTGCACCAGAGGGGTGGTTCAAAAAACAGACTGCAACATGGGTTTTTGACGCGCTCTGGCAAAGGATGATGCCAAGCCATCATTGAGTGCGATCTGCGCACACAAAACGACCTCGTCGACATCCATGCCATCTTTCAAGGGGAGCCCGGGCTCCCCTTGTCGCATCTCCCCCTGCCCGTCACAATGGCCGCTGGATTTGCCACGCAGGAACCACCATGACTCAGGATGCCTTGCGCCACTGGCGCCGCGACCTTCATCGTCACCCCGAAGCCGCCTGGTGTGAATTTCGCACCACCACCCTCATCGCCCAACACCTCAGTGAACTCGGTTTCTCCATCATGCTGGGGGATCAACTGCTCGCCAGCACCCTCATCATGGGACGGGAAATAGACGTCGAGGCCCAGAAGGCCCGTGCCCTGCACCAGGGGGCGCATCCGGAGTGGCTGACGCGGATCGACGCACTCACCGGCGTGATGGGACTCTGGGAGAGCGGGCGCCCCGGCCCCACCCTGGCGTTTCGCTTCGATATCGATGCGGTGGAGGTCGAAGAGAGCCAGGAGGCGTCACACCTGCCCGGCCAGGGAGGCTGGCACTCCGCCAACCCGGGCTGGATGCACGCCTGTGCCCACGATGGCCACACCGCCATCGGGCTGGTGCTGGCCGAGCGGATCGCGGCCCTCGCCGATCGCCTCACTGGCCGCATCAAGCTCTTCTTCCAGCCGGCTGAAGAGGGCTGCCGAGGCGGCAAGGCGCTCGCGGCAGGGGGGCAGCTCGACGACGTGGACGCTCTGCTGGCACTGCACATCGGCATTCACGCGAGCAGCGGTGAGCTGGTGGTCAACCCCACCGAGTTTCTCTGTTCAACCAAATTCGACGTGGAGTTCATGGGGCAAGCCGCCCATGCGGGGCTCGAGCCCAACGCGGGCCACAATGCCCTGGCAGCGGCCTGCATGGCCACCACCGCCATGCTCGGCATTCCCCGCCATCGGGACGGCATGACCCGCATCAACGTGGGGCAGCTCAACGGCGGCAGTGGACGCAACGTCATCCCGGGCCATGCCCGCCTGATGGGGGAGACCCGTGGCGCGACGCCGGCCCTCAACGACTACATGTTCAATCAGGTGCAGCAGATTGTGGAGGGGGCGGCCCTGATGCAGGGCGCGACCTACCACATTCGCAAACAGGGGGAAGCGATCGGCATCGAGAACAGCCCAGCCCTCATCGAGGAAATCGTGCCTCTCGCACAGGGGATCTCCCTTGATACCATCCACACCCGCCGCTTCGGGGCCAGCGAGGATGCCGGTTTCCTCATCGAGCGGGTACAGCAGCACGGCGGCGAGGCCGCCTATCTCATCCTGGGAGCCAACCTCGCGGCCCCCCACCATCATCCGGAGTTCGACTTCGACGAAGCCGTGCTGGCCCCCGGAGTGGCCTTGCTGGAGGCCTGGCTGCTCGCCCGCCTCGGCCGCTAGCAGACGCCGGATGCAAACAAGGCAGCCCATGGGCTGCCTTGTTTTTTTACACCCTTGCGGGCATAGGGGACCTACTCTCCCAGCACGATCGCGCAGAGATGGGCGAAGTGGTGGATTTCGTGGGTCGCCTCGCACGGACCTGTCTCCCGTCCCGGGTTGTACCAGCAGGTGGCAAGCCCCTGGGCGGCGGCACCGGCGATGTCGGTCTTGGGATTGTCCCCCACCATCAACACCCGCGCCGGGCTCGGCTGACCCATCTGCGCCAGGGCATGCTGGAAGATGGCCGCCGCCGGCTTGGTCACCTGCACCTCGTCAGAGATAACGAGAGGCTCAAACCAGCTGTTCCAGCCCAGTTTGTCGAGGCGCCCGCGCTGGGGCAGGCTGAAGCCGTTGGTGATGATCCCCATTCTGACCTTGCTCTTCAGGGCCTGCAGGGTCTCCTCCACCCCCTCCAGCGGCACGCTCAGGGCGATGATCTGCTGCAGGAAGGTCTCGTTCATCGCCATGGGCGCCACGTTGACCTGCTCGGCAAAGAGCGAAAAACGGGTCTGCTGCAGGTGGGTGGCGTCAATCTCCCCTGAGTTGTACTGCTGCCAGAGCCGCTGGTTGAGGGCATGGTACTCCGCCATCTTGGGGGGAGTCGGCGCCACGCCGTAGATCTGCAGGGTCCGCTCCAGCGCCCTGGCGACCGGAAAATCGAGCAGGGTTTCGTCCAGATCGAACAGCACCCAGTCATAACTTGCTTGTTTCACGCTTGTCCTTATTGATTGTGCTTGGCCACGTTGTCATGCGTCGGGCGCACCCATCCCCAGAGGGCTGTCGAGCAGGGTCAGGGTCAGCCTGACACCAAAGCCGGTTACCTCGCTGCCCACCACGCCATTGCCCCCCTTGTTGCGAAAACCACTCAGGTCGAGGTGCAACCAGGGAAGCTCGGCGGGCACGAAGCGCGTGAGAAAACGGGCGGCATCGATGTGATCCGGGGAGGCGCCCGGCGCGCACTGTAACAGATCGGCCCACTCGCTATCGAGGTTGTCATCGTAATCCTCGTCCAGGGGGAAGGGCCAGACTCGCTCCCCGCTCTGCTGTCCCAGCGCTATCAGCGTGGTGAGCCACTCGGGGCGGTTGGTGAAGGCGCCGCTGTAACGGCTGCCGAGCGCCCGTTTGCAGGCGCCGGTCAGGGTGGCGTAGTCGATCAGCAAGTCGGGTTTGTCCCCGGCCGCCAGGGTCAGGGCATCCGCCAGCACCATGCGACCCTCGGCATCGGTGTCCACCACTTCGATGGTGGTGCCGTTCAGCGCAGTCACCACCTCACCGGGCCGGAAGGCCTGCGGGCCGATGTGGTTCTCAGCGATGGCGAGCCAGCAGTGCACCTCAATGGGGAGTTTCGCCCGGCTGATGGCCAGCAGTGTGCCAAGGGCCACCGCGCTGCCCCCCATGTCCAGGTGCATGCCATACATGCTGCCACCGACTTTCAGGTTGTAGCCACCGGAGTCGTGGCAGATCCCCTTGCCCACCAGCGCGACGCGGCGCACCGGGTTGGCCGGACAGTAACTGAGCCTGACGATGGCGGCCTGACCGTCCGCCGAACCACGGGCCACCGCCAGGAAGGCGCCAGCCCCCTTCTGTGCCAGGGTCGTCTCATCAAACTCCTGCCACTGCCACCCCTCCTGCTGCGCCAGCTCCCGGGCATAGGCCCGGTAATGACGGGCATTGAGCTCGGACGCTGGCAGCACCGCCAGGTGGCGAGCCAGACCATTGCCTTCGGTTTCTGCGCTCAGGCGGGCCATGTCCAGCTCGCAAGGGGGGGAAAGTTGCAACTGCTGATAACCCGGTCTTGTCGCCTCACTTCGTTTCTGGGTCGGCAGGGTCACATCGGCGGCGAGCAGGCAGGCGAGGACCACCCTTGCCAGTTGCGCGCGATGCTCATCGTCAAAGCCCTCCAGATGGAGCGCCAGGTGCGTCGCCTTGAGGCCCGCCAGCGAGCCCACCCAGCTGCGCACCTGCTTGTAGAGCCGATGATCCAGGACCGGGCGAGCATCCATGAAGATCACCCGTTGCAGCCCCTGACTGTCGTCAAGGGAATAGGGGGCCTTCTGACCCAGGGCTATCTGGGTTGCCACGGCGGCAAAGGGAGGCGTCGCCAGCAGGGTATCGCGCGCTGAGTCGGCAATGAGCAGGAGTTTGACGGCAGCCGACCCTGCCATTACTTCGGCGAGGGAGGTGTTCTGCATCGTGATTTGGGGAGAAGAATAGCTAAAAGGGGTCATCACAGGGTGCGGCCTCATCCATGAACAGAAAGCAGGATGATACCGAACAAATGGCGAGAGGGATCGGAAAAACACACATTATTGTGTGCAAGCAACAGATGCTGGAGGTAATCAGAGAGGTAATGCAGAAGAAAATCAGTCAGAAGTTGGTTGCGGG